>CAYQRR010000087.1:4698-7414 GCA_964419635.1 uncultured Chitinophaga sp.
ACCAAACAGATAAATTCCTTTTATAATTTTCTTTGCCATGGGCTTTAGACCATGGCTATTTAAACCCGATATCAAAACCACACCACACCAAAAAATATTCCTTTTCTCCCTTTCTTTGCCGGGGCATTAGACCATGGCCAACAAAAAAAACTTGACAAAAAACCTCGTCCTGCTGCTTACCCTCCTTTCCTTTCTGCCGGCCACCGCGCAGCGATACAACTTTATAAACTATACCACCGCCCGGGGACTTGGCAGCAGCAGCGTAAACCATATCTTTCAGGATAGCAAAGGCTACATCTGGCTGGCCACACAAGGAGGTGGGGCCAGTAGGTTCAATGGTAAAACCTTCAAAAACTTCACCCGGGCGCAGGGGCTTATTAATAACGATGTTACCTGCATTGCCGAAGACAAGCTCAACAACATCTGGATAGGCACTGCCTCCGGTGCCTCTATGTTCAACGGCTCCGGACTCATCAACTACACCGCGCAGCAGGGCCTCACCAACGGGGTAGTGTACGACATACATGCCGATGCCCAGAACACCATCTGGTTGGCCACACAAAACGAAGGCATCATTGGCATACACGGAAACACGCGAACTAAATTAGATACCACCACCGGCCTGCCCACCAACGAAACCTTCACTATCTCAGAAGATAAAAAAGGTACCTTATGGATAGGCCTCGCCAACGGCATTGCCGCCTACCGCGATGGCCAAATAACCGACTACACCCTGCACCCCGCCATCCAGGACAAAACCTTCTTCAGCTCCCTCACCGACCACAGCGGAGCTATATGGATGGGCAGCACCACGGGCGATTTAATCCAAATATTACCCAATGGCCAGATAAAAGCCATAGCCCTTCCCGCAGCCTACCAAAAAGATTTTATAGGCGGAATTGCCGAAGACAACCTGCACTACCTCTGGCTGGCCACCGACCATGGCTTACTCAAATACGGCCGCGAAAACTTTACAGCCTACACCGAGCAGCAAGGCTTGCCCGCCAATGCCGTACAAGCAGTTGCCGTGGACAATGAAAACAACATATGGGCCGGCACCCTGAATGGAGGAGCCGTGCAGTTTGTGAGCGAGGCGTTCACCCGCTACACGGAAGAAGATGGCCTCCGCAGCCAAAACATCACCGCTGTCTGTAAAGACTACCGTAGCAATACACTCTTTGTGGGCACTGCCGATGGCTTGTATACCCTGCGGCAAAAAAAATTCAGCCAGCTCAATCACCTGCCTGAACTTCACCATGCCAACATAGCCGCTCTCAGCATAGATAGCAGCAACCGGCTGTGGGTAGCTGCACAATCCGGCATTTTTATAATGGAACTGGAAGGCAATACTTACCGAGTCTCCAAAACCATCAAATCCCTCAACGGGCAGGCCATTATCAGCCCACAAAGAATTTTGCATGATAGTCGTGGCAACACTTGGGTGGCTACGTACGGCTCGGGTTTACTGTATTTGTCAGCCTCAGGCAACAGGCTTTACAACACCACGCAGCAATTTATAAGCGACAAAATATTAACCGTGTTTGAAGACAGCCGCTCGCGCATCTGGGTGGGCACGCAGGATGCCGGCTTGCTGCAGTTTGATGGACAAAAATTTACCCAAACCCAAATTAATGACAAAGCAGTGTGGGCCATTGTAGAGGGCCTGCCGGGCGATTTGTATTTAGGCACTGGCGAATCGGGCCTCTGCATTTTATCGGGTCGGCAAGCGACCTATGTCAATACCCAAATTGGACTCAGCACCGATTACCTGCCATCACTGGTGTGGGATGCCCGCACCGCCAGCCTGTGGCTGGCAGGCGACCGGGGTCTCGATAAACTCACCCGCAACCGGCAATCAAAAATCAGTCTTACCCATTATCGCGAGCAGGATGGCTTTGCTACAGTAGCCGTCAATCAACATGGCTTGTTTATAGACGATGAACAACAACTCTGGATAGCCACCTCGCGGGGCCTCTGGAAGTATAACGCCTCCGCGGAGCGTCCGCGAAGCCAATCGCCCAAAATTCAGATAGAAGACATTCGCCTGTTTTATGGTTCCGAAGATTTAAAGAACTACTATGATTCCATAGACAGCAAAAACCATTTACCCTACAATCTGGTGTTGCCGCACAACAAAAACCACCTCACCTTTCATGTGCAGGCACTGACTACCAACGAGGTGTTGCTTCAAATAAAACTGGAAGGTGAAGAAAGCGAATGGTCCGCTCCCACAGCCAATAATGAAGTGACGTTTTCTAACCTGGCATCCGGTCGTGCCTACACCTTTATGGTCCGCACCCTCTCCACCGATGGAGTAGCCGGCACAGAGACAGCATCTTTCTCCTTTCGTATTCGTGCACCGTGGTGGCAAACCGCTTGGTTTTATGCCCTGTCGGGCTTGGTAATCATAGCTGCATTTTACTTTTTTATAAAGACCCGCGAGCGTGTGTTGCAAGAACGAAACAAAAAACTGGAAGCAACCGTGAAAGAACGCACCACCATCATTGAGCAACAGAAGCAAACAGTAGAAACCGCCCTAACCGAAAAAGAATCGCTCCTGAAAGAAAAAGAAGTGCTGCTTAAAGAGATTCATCATCGGGTAAAAAACAACCTGCAAACGATCTCCAGCATGCTCATGTTACAAGGAGAAGTGTTGCAGGACGAACTGGCACAAAAAGCCATTCTGGAAAGCCAGAGTCGTGTTCGGTCCATCGCA
>CAYQRR010000087.1:7424-8807 GCA_964419635.1 uncultured Chitinophaga sp.
CGCATTGGTACATCAAAAACTATATCAAACCGAAGGACTTGAAAAAGTTGAACTCGGAGGTTTTATGAACGACCTCGTTGGGCAAATTACTTCCCTCTTCCACCGCGAAGCCGACCTGGTAACCATCCACCTGCAAATACCCCCCACCCAGGTGCTGATTGATAAGGCGATACCGCTCGGTTTAATTTTAAACGAACTACTGACCAACTCGCTCAAGTATGCATTTCCTAATCACGCAGCCGGTGAGATATGGATAGAATCAAAACCCTACGAAAGTGAAACGGAGAACCCCACCACCAGCCGAAAAATTGTACTGCGCTACCGCGACAGCGGAAATGGGTTCGACTTCAATCAAAAAGCAGCCGCAGGTGGCACACTGGGCGTAGAGCTTATCACCCTGCTGTCCGAACAAATTGGTGCCACAGTCTCCTATAGCAACACCGCTGGAAGTGAATTTATTTTTATATTCAGCGTTAACCTGTGAAGATTATGACCCCATTACGAATCGGTATTGTAGAAGATGAATTACTGGTAGCCAGAAACATTTCCATTCTGCTCCAAAAGATGGGCTACACCGCTCTGAAGCCCGTCCGCAATTATACGGATGCCTTAAAGATGATAAGCACCGAATCGCCTGATTTATTGCTACTCGATATAATAATCGAAGGCGAAAAGGACGGCATTCAACTGGCCGAAACCATCAATAATCAATTCCAAATTCCATTTGTATTCCTCACAGCCAATAGTGACGAGGTCACCATCCAGCGAGCCAAGGCGGTGCGTCCTTCAGCTTATCTGCTTAAGCCGTTTTACGAAAAAGATCTCTATACCTCTATCGAAATTGCGTTCAATAATTTCAATCTTCATTCAAGCAGGGCTGTTACCGCTAAAGCAGAAACTAATCGGCCTAAAGATTTCATCTTCATTAAAGATGGAAGTGCTTTTCAAAAAGTACTTCTGCGAAATATCATGTTCATTGAGAGCGAGCATGTGTATTTGCACATTCACACTACGGATAAGACATTTATGATTCGTACCAAGTTGGAAGATTTCATGAGCGATTATCCGCAGTTGCAACTCATCCGTGTGCACCGCAGCTTTGCTATCAATCTGGCCTATCTCGATAGTATAGACCAACTTCACATTACCGTGGGCAGCAAACAAATACCGGTCAGCAAAAACTATCGGCAGGAGTTGCTCAACTCCATTGACATGATTAAGTGATTTGTCTAAGTAGTACTGTTTCTTGCCATTGTATACAGCATTTGTTTATCGCTGGTCAGGTGAAATAAAAAGTGGGATAGCTATTAACTATCCCACTCCAAAACGTTACAAAAACCCTTACCGCGTCACCACCAGTTTCTTGCTGTACACTTCGTTGCG
>CAYQRR010000088.1:0-8708 GCA_964419635.1 uncultured Chitinophaga sp.
AGGATGATAATGCAGTGGGATGCCGATGATTCTCCTTATGCCGACCATTGGATTGTCCTTATTGCCTACATGACCGGGCTATCTATTGGTGTTCACCTGTTGAGTTTGCTGGCTATTCCGGCTATTGCAGTGGTGTATTACTACAAGCGTTTTAAGCCTACTCTTATTGGATGGATAGGTGCGGTGGCCGTTGGTTTCTTTGTGCTGGGCTTTTACATGAAGTTCATTATCTCTTTTACCCAGAGCTACCTGGCGGGTATGGATATGTTCTTTGTAAACTCGCTGGGGCTTGGATTTAACTCCGGAATTATAGCAGGGGTTATTTTGCTCATTGCCGTGTTTGCACTTATTCTGCGCTATACACACAGCGGCAAAGATAATGACTTTTACCTCGCCATCGGGGCCGTTACTTTTTATGTATTGCTCGGCTTTATCATTAACGATAGCTGGGCTTCTCGGTTCGCTCGTATTGTATTTATCGGTGGATTGCTCATGGCTCGCAATTATGGCTACGAGGCCCGGAGGATATTGAATGTGGCGGTGCTGGCAATGGTATTCTCATACATTGGATACCTGAGTTATGTAATGGTGCCGGTTCGGGCGAATGCAAATCCGCCTATCAACATGAACCGTCCTACAGACCCTTTTACCATTAAATCGTATGTAGACCGCGAACAATATGGCGATCGCCCGCTGGCCAAAGGACCCGACTACACCGCCTCGTATGACGACATTATCGGTTACAAAACCACTGGAAAAAGGTGGGTAAAAAACGTAAAAACGAATCGATATGAAGATGGTGGCGACAAGCAGGACTATGAGTTTAGTCCCGAAAGTCAGATGCTCTTCCCTCGTTTAGGTTTTTGGCAAGAAGACCAGAAAAAGGCCGGCTATCGCGCTTGGTTAAATCCGGAGTTCAATATTATCGATCGCGATACTCGCGAGGTATTAAAAACCTTTCCGCCCGATGGTCAAAAAGCAGCTAATGATTATGTAGCACAGTTAAATAAGGACAATCCGGGGCGCGATGGACGTGGAAAATATGCAGTGAAAGACGCCATCAGCTTCAGCGACAACCTGGCATTTTTCTTTAAGTATCAGGTGGGCTACATGTACTTGCGCTATTTCATGTGGAACTTCAGTGGTCGTCAGGATGATATCCAAGGCACCTACGGAAACGATAATGGTCGTTGGATTTCCGGAATTTCTTTCATCGACAATTCATTTATAGCGAAGAATCTTTTTGCACCGGCATGGCCACAGGAAAACCTGCCAAAGGAAGCTTTGGCCAACAAAGCCCGCAATAAGTTTTTCATGATACCGCTGCTTATCGGTTTGCTGGGTTTAATCTACACCTATTTTAAGGATGAAGAAACCTTCCTGGTCATTCTCGTATTGTTTGGCACAACCGGTTTGTTGCAGATTGTATATCAAAACGAACCTCCGATAGAGCCGCGCGAGCGCGATTATGCGCAGGCCGGTTCATTCCTCACCTACACCATTTGGATGGGCTTTGGTGTAGTAGCGCTGTTCGATATTTTAAGAACAAGATTAAAACTGGCCGAGTTGCCTAGTTCTTTCGCAGCTCTGGCACTTTGTGTAGCGGCTCCGGTGCTCATGGGTTCACAGGGCTGGGACGACCATAACAGGCACGGTAGAAACACGGCTCGCGATTTTGCCCGCTGCTATTTAGAGTCTTGCGCACCCAACGCCATTATTTTTACACAAGGTGATAACGATACCTATCCACTATGGTATGCGCAGGAAACCGAACATATACGTACTGACATCCGAATCATTAATCTCTCTTTGTTAGGGGTAGATTGGTATATCGACCAGTTGCGGTACAAAATGAATGACGCACCGGCTGTGCAACTTTCCTTCCGTAGCGACCAATATGCCGGCAGCAACCGAGATGTAACCCGCTACCGTCCGGTGCAGGGTATATCCTCTTCCACACCGGTGGAATTGAAACAAATGATGAGTTTTATTGCCAGCGATGACCCTAACGCTAAAGACAAGGAAAGTGGCGATAGCTATTATTTTTCTAAAACATTCTTCATCGATATCGATACTACTCTGGCGCGCCAGAAAAATTTTGTATCTGCCGATGAAGATAGCTTGATAGTGCCTCGCATGCAGTGGACGATTGAAAATAGTGCCCTGCTCAAAAATGATTTGATGACGTTGGATATTGTGGCCAATAACCTGATGAGCCGCCCAATTTATTTTGCAGTAAGTGTAGCTCCGGATGCTTACGTAGGGCTCGAAAAATATTTTCAACTGGAAGGCTTAAGCTACCGGGTAGTGCCTAAAGAAAATACGAGTGGCTCGCCATATAGCGCACCGGCCCGCACCGATGTGATGTATGAAAACATGATGAAGAAATTCCGCTTCGGAGGTATTGAAAGCAATCCGGATATCTACCTGGACGAAAACAATCTTCGCATGACCGTGAATTTGAAAGGCAATTTTGGAAGACTGGCCGAAGCCTTATTAGCCAAAGGAGAAAAACAAAAAGCGGCTGAGGTGATTGACCATTCTCTGAAAAATCTTCCTTCCGACCGGGTTCCGCATTCCGTTTTCGATTTCCAGTATCCGGGCATTTACTACGAAGCAGGCCAAAAAGATAAGGGACGGAAACTAATGGAAGAAATGCTGGAGAAGTGTAAAGATGAGTTGAACTATTATAAAACGGTTTATAACTACGACCTGCAAAATGCGATGGATAATGGCAACCTTAGCTACTATAACCAACTGCAGCAGGGCGAGTTCATGAACAGACGCGAAGTGCGCGAACAACTTTACATTATGCAGGAAATGACCATGGCTGCCAAAAAATATGAAGATGCCGCCTATGCACAAAAAGTAGAGAAGGATTTTAATGACTATAGAATGAGTTTTGTGCGTATGCCACAACAACCCGGTGGTGCAGGACCCCGATAGTTTTTCACTCAACAAAAGCCTTTCTTTAAAAAGAAGGGCTTTTGTTTTTTACGGATGCTAAATTTTTATTTTCGACCCGCTATGCAATACAAGAGAATACTTCTGAAGTTAAGTGGAGAATCGCTGATGGGCAGCAAACAATTTGGTATTGATGCCGACATGGTAATGCAGTATGCCGAAGAGATAAAAAAAGCAGTAGAGGCCGGGGTGCAGGTAGCGGTTGTAATAGGCGGAGGAAATATTTTCAGAGGTATACAGGCTACAGCCAATGGCATAGACCGCGTGCAGGGCGATTACATGGGAATGTTGGCCACAGTGATTAACAGTATGGCCCTTCAAAGCGGATTGGAAAAACTGGGGGTTTACACCCGCTTGTTATCGGCCATTGAAATGAAAGAAATTGCAGAGCCATTCATTAAAAGAAGAGCCGTTCGCCATTTAGAAAAAGGGAGGGTCGTTATTTTTGGTGCCGGTACCGGCAACCCATATTTTACCACCGATACCGCAGCTGCTCTTCGCGCCACTGAAATTGAAGCCGATGTTATTTTGAAAGGAACCCGGGTAGATGGCATTTATGATGCAGACCCTGAAAAAAATCCGGAGGCCAAGAAATTTGCGCAACTGACTTTTGATGAGGCGCTTTCCAAAAAGCTGAATGTGATGGACCTGACTGCTTTCACGCTTTGCCGCGAAAACAAATTACCCATCATTGTTTTTGATATGAACAAAAATGGCAACCTCGCCAAAGTGCTGGCCGGAGATGCCATTGGTACCATTGTAAATGCTTAAAACCTTAATAAACGAATCAATATTATGACAGACGCGGATGTAAAAAACCTATTGGATGAAACGAAATCGGACATGCAGAAAGCCCTGGAACATTTCGAATATGAACTCAGCAAAATAAGAGCCGGCAAGGCCAATGCCTCCATGCTCGAAGGCATTGAGGTGGACGCTTATGGCACTCGTTCTCCTTTGATTCAGGTAGGCAACGTATCTACCCCCGATGCCCGAACGATTTCTATTCAACCCTGGGACCCTTCTTTGTTGCAGCCGATTGAGAAAGCCATCTTACAGGCCAACATTGGTTTAACGCCTCAAAACGATGGTAAAATTATTCGTTTAAACATACCGCCTTTGACTGAGGAGCGCAGAAAGGAACTGGTGAAACAAACCAAGCAAGAAGCCGAGAACTGCCGCATTGCCTTGCGCACCATTCGCAAAAACGCCAACGAGAAAGTGAAGAAACTGCAAAAAGATGGTTTGCCCGAAGACTCTGCCAAAAACGCTGAACAAAACGTGCAGAATCTTACCAATGATTTTTCGGCCAAAGTCGACAAACACATTGAGGTAAAAGAGAAAGAAATAATGACCGTGTAGATTGCCGGGGAAGAGTTACGCTTCCTGCGCACTAATAATCACAACAAATTCGCCCTTGGGTTCCTTCTGCGTAAAATGCTGAAGGAGTTCAGGGGCGTTTCCTCTTACGGTTTCTTCAAACATTTTTGAAATCTCTCTTGACACCGAAATGGCTCGGTGTTCGCCCAGGTGTGCTTTTAATTCTTCCATCAGCTTTACTATCCGGTAAGGCGACTCGTATACTATTTGCGTGCGCTGTTCCTGGGCTATTTTTTTGAGCAAGGTTTGCCGTCCCTTTTTGTGCGGCAAAAAACCGATAAACAGAAATTCCTCGGTATTAAATCCGGAGTTGACCAGTGCAGGCACAAAAGCCGTGGCCCCGGGCAATGTTTGCACGGTTATATTTTCTTTGATGCAATGTGCTATAAGGATGTGTCCCGGATCAGAGATGCCGGGCGTTCCGCTATCGCTGACCAGCGCAATTTTAATGCCGCCCCTTATTTTCTGAATTATGGATTCAACGGTTTTGTGTTCGTTGAACTTGTGGTAGGCGTGTAGCGGTTTTTTAATCTCGAAGTGATCGAGCAGTTTTTTGGTTTGGCGTGTATCCTCGGCTAATATCAAATCCACTTCGCGCAGGATACGCAAAGCGCGTAGGGTCATGTCTTCCAGATTGCCAATCGGTGTGGGAACGACAAAGAGCATAGCAGGTATTTTGTAGTTCCGGTGCCAGCTTACTCCGATACTATTTCAAACCTGTAGCCCTCCATGATAGGATTGGCTAATAATTTTTTGCAGGCGCTCTCTACTTGTGCGGCAGCATCTTCTTTAGAAGCGGCAGAAAGTTTTAGCGTAATATGTTTGCCTACACGCGCATCGGCTACCGATTCAAAATTCATTTTCTGCAATCCGTGGGCCACCGCTCTGCCCTGTGGGTCCAGCAATTCTTTGTGCGGCATAATGTCAATTTCGGCTCTGAAGTTCATGGTTTAATCAATTTTTGTGCAATAGAAATGAGAATATACAAAACGATAATGAAGGACAACGCTGCGAATTTAAAAAGCGCTAACAGAACCACACTCAGAATTATGAACAGATACCGGATTTCATTACCCGCCCAGCCATAGTTTTTGAATTTGAAAGCAAACATGGGAAGTTCTGCTATCATCAGCACGCACAGGAGCATGGTGACAGCATACAAAAAGAACAAGGACTGCACCACCCACCCGAAGCCATAAGGATTGTGAAGAAAAATATCCAGTATACCCCACACAAAGATGGTGGCAGCTGGCGTGGCCAGGCCTATGAATCCATCGCTTTGGCGTTCGTCTACATTGAACTTGGCCAGGCGCAGCGCTGCAAAGAGGGTAAGTAAAAAGCCAACTGCGCTATACGCCATAATCAGTAAGCCCGATAAGGAAGAGCCTTGCCGCTCCAGCAACTGCAGGAGCATGAAATAGACTAAGGCACCGGGCACCAATCCAAAACTGACCACATCGGCCAATGAGTCCAGCTGTTTTCCGATAGAAGAGGAAGTCTTGGTCCACCGGGCGGCAAATCCATCCAAAAAATCAGCGATTAAACTGATGGTAATGCAATAAGGCACCAGTTCTATTCGGTAGTTGAATACAAAAACGATTGCCAGACATCCGCTGAATAAATTCACCAGCGTGAGGGCATTAGGCAGATTAAACAAAGAGCTAAACTGCATGCGCTATTTTTTCGAGTTCATAATAGACTCAATCTCCTCTGCTTCCACCGGAATGTGTGCCATTAAGTCTACGGGCTTATCCTTCGTAATCAGAATATTGTTTTCGATGCGTATGCCCAGTTTTTCTTCCGGAATATAAATGCCGGGTTCGCAGGTGAGCACAGCTCCGGGCTTCAGTTTTTCATATCGCTTGCCCACATCATGCACATCCAGACCCAAAAAGTGAGCAGTGCCGTGCGGAAAATATCTTTTGTAAGCGGGGCGGTCTTTCGGTTGCTTGCGCACCTCTTCTTTGCTTAGCAACTTCAGCGCTATCAATTCCGATTCCATCAGCCTGCCTACTTCTTCGTTCAGCTGATGCAACACCACACCGGCCCGCATCATGTTTCTGGCTTTGTTGTGCACGCGAAGCACCGCATTGTATACTTCCAGCTGGCGCTTGCTGAACCGTCCGCTCACCGGCACGGTTCGCGTTAAGTCGGCATTGTAATTAGCATACTCCGCCGCACAATCCATGAGCACCAGCTCGCCCGCCTTACACTGCACATCATTGGATACATAGTGCAACACACAAGCATTTTCACCGGTTGCCACTATCGGTTCATAGGCAAAGCCGGTTCCGCGGTTAGAGATATAAGCATGCACCAACTCCGCTTCAATCTGATATTCCCACACTCCTGGCTTAATAAAACGGAGTGCACGCAAAAATCCCAACCGGGTAATATCAATGGCTTGTTGCAGCAAAGCCAGCTCCCACTTAGACTTGGAACTGCGCAGCGCATGCAGCAGCGGTGCTGCGCGCTCATATTTATGCAGTGGAAACTGCGCCTGAATTTTTCGGGCAAACTTTATTTCTGTGGCCTCGGCCATTCCCAAGCTTCTGTCGTGCTCATTGGTATTCAGATACACCTGTTCGGCATAGTGCATTAACAAACACAGCGTGTTCTCAAAGTTTTCGCTCCACAGCACCTGCTGCACGCCCGAAATAGCCCGGGCTTCTTCCTGCGTGTGTTTCTTGCCTTCCCATATCTTAATCTGTTCGCTGGTTCTGCGCACAAATAACACCTCGCGGTATTTGGGCTCCGGAGCATCCGGATACAAAATCAAGTAAGTTTCCTCCTGATCTATTCCGCTCAGGTAAAAAGTGTCGGGGTTCTGGCGCCATTTATAAGCAGCATCGGCACTGCGGGTTACGGGTTCGTTACTCACAAAAACCGCCATTGAGTTTTTTTTCATCTGCTTGGCAAAAGCGGTCCGGTTCAGTTTAAATAAATCGCTGGGGATGGCATCGTATCGCATAAAGTAGTAATTGAATAGCTAATGTAATCAGCTAAAGCACTATCTGAAACCAGGCTGGCTGTCTGCCGCCATTTCGCGCTTTGCGGTCTCCACATTTTCGGGTTGAAAACTGTCGTTGAATTTCCTGCTCCGCCCCATAACTTCGGAGCACAATTACTCTCCTTGGAAATCAAGCGATTTGCGGCTATTGATATTGGGTCTAACTCTGTAAGGTTGCTCATTGAAAACGTATTGCAAAGTGGCGAAGGCCCCATCTTTAAAAAAAGTGCTCTAATCCGCGTGCCGGTCCGGCTGGGCGGCAATGCTTTTGTGCAACACAACATTCCTGAAATTACGATTCGGCAACTGATAGACACCATGATTGGTTTTAAGCATCTGATGCGTGCCAATGATGTATTGCATTACAAAGGCTGTGCTACCTCGGCCATGCGCGAAGCCAAAAACGGAGACCAGATTATTAAGCGCATCAAAAAAGAAGCCGGCATTCAAATTGAAATCATTACCGGAAATACCGAAGCGCACATCATCTTTAACAGCCAACGGGTGGTCCGCGAAAAAGTAGGGGGCAATTGTGTGTTTGTAGACGTAGGCGGAGGCTCTACTGAAATTACCGTGTTTAAAAACGGCAAAGTGGAAGCCGCCAAATCATTTAAGATTGGCACCATTCGGTTGTTGCAAAACAGCGTGAGCATGGTGGAGTGGAAAAAAATGAAACAATGGCTGCACGACCACACCCTGCGCATGCGCAACGTAAGCCTGGTGGGCTCCGGTGGAAACATTAATCGAATCTCAAAGCTGGCGCAACTGAAACCCGACAAGCCTTTGTCCTTTAATAAACTGAAGGATATCGTGGAGGAGATAAAGTCGTATAGCTATGACGACCGCATGAAAAAATTTGACTTAAACCCGGACCGGGCTGATGTCATTGTGCCGGCAGGCGAAATATTTGTGAGTGTGATGCAGTGGATGAAAGCCGACAAAATCTATATCCCCAAAGTGGGATTGGGCGATGGCATCGTGCGCGAGGTATATAAAGAATACCTCAACGGGCAGAGCACAGCCATCTAGCCTATCCTGCAGCAGGGCTGATTGCCCGGGGTGGATAGAATTAGAGCAACACCCGCAGGTATTAAATCGTATGAAGGAGACTATTGTTTTCAATTTTTGAGCAATAGAGTTATCATTGATTAAACCAAATAATACACATATGCCAACATTTGACGGAAACGAAGGAACCTTTATCACCCTCTCCGAGGGCGCCAATATGACATTAGCCTATCGCGAGGCCAATCCCGATGCCATCAAGGGCTTATTTTTCGGAAAGAATAAGTTGCTGGATATCCTGAACCAAACCGGATGTGTGGGTATCCGCATTTACTTTGCTACGGATGAT
>CAYQRR010000089.1:0-949 GCA_964419635.1 uncultured Chitinophaga sp.
AAACTAGCCGGTAATAAAAAGGCAATTATCACATCCATGCTGGTTGCCATGTTTTTTTCCCCCTGTCTGGAAATTGAAGGTTATTACTTCACAGCGGGTCTTCAGGGCTGGCCGGGTATAATAACGGTAAGCATGGTTTATCTTTTTATTACGGTAGCCGGCATTATGCTGTTGACGTATGCGGGTATTAAAAGTATGGCAAAGTTCGACTTCGAATTTTTAGAAAAGCATGAGAAGAAAATTACCGGACTTGTGCTAATCGCTATTGGCGTTTTTAATTTTCTGCTGCCAGGACATCATGTTTGATGCCCTTTTATTTATTCGTTTGCTGCAAGTGCCGTAGCATTTCTGATTTTACTTTCTCTTTTAAATCGGGGATGTCTTCTATCGTAAGCCCAGTAGTTTCAATTGGCTTACTCCAGTATAACTCCACAGTGCCCGGCAAGAGGTGAAATTTTCTTGGGTCGTTTAGCTCGCGAGTGTTTACAAGTGTTTGCACAGCAATAGGGGCCTGAGCCAATATGGCTACGCGAAATGCTCCGTCTTTAAACTCTTTTATCGGTTCATCTGTTCGGTTTCTTGTCCCTTCCGGATAAATGAATAAACTTTCTCTTTTGCCAATGGCTTCCGCCATATATTGGAAACTCCTTTCGCGGCTTTCTTTACTCTTTCTATCTACCATTATGCCTAACATTTTAACCATAAACCCAAAAAGTGGAATGTATTTTACTTCCGATTTTGCCAGAAAGCGAATGGGTACGGGCACGGCTGCCGCATTCGATATGATATCTATTTGTGCCCGGTGATTAGACACAAAAACATACGTTCTGTTAGGGTCAATTTTTTCGGCTCCGTATATTTTCAGGCGTATACCAATGAGACGAAGAATGAGTGGAGAAGCGTATCGGCAGTTAATCCAAACACATTTCATTGAATACTTCTTGCCCCC
>CAYQRR010000089.1:959-8610 GCA_964419635.1 uncultured Chitinophaga sp.
GTGCCACTACAGCCATAAAAACTAATGCACCCCATAACAACCAGAAGAAGGCAAAATTGTTTTGTAGTACTCGCATAGGCGCTATTGAAGCTCGCGCAGATAAAGTTGTATTACATTTCCTAAACCAAGATACAAACAATCGCGAACCAGTGCATGTCCAATTGAAACTTCTTCAAGTAGCTCAATATGCTGCTTGAAAAAGCGTAGATTGTCTAAGTTGAGGTCGTGCCCCGCATTTATCCCTAATCCCAGTTGGATGCAATACTTCGCTGCTTCGCAAAAGGGGTGAACAGCTCTATTTTTGTCCACCCAATAACCATGTGCGTAAGGACCTGTGTAAAATTCAATTCTGTCGGTCTGTGTTTTTTTAGCCGCCTCTATGCGTTTAAAATCTGGATCTATAAACAGCGATACTCTGATATTGTGTTCCTGAAGTCTTGATATTGTTTCCTGAAGAAATGACTGGTGCAATAGCGTATCCCAACCATGGTCCGAGGTGAGTTGACCGGGCGAATCTGGAACCAAGGTGCATTGTGCCGGTTTCACTTCGCACACCATTTTTAAAAAATCTTCGGAGGGATATCCTTCGATATTAAACTCGGTTTTTACTACTTCCGAAAGTTCATAAACATCTTTTCTTGTAATATGTCTTTCGTCTTGTCGTGGGTGAACGGTAATGCCCTGGGCACCGTATTGCTCGCAGTCTTTTGCAAATTGAACTACATCGGGGATGTTAGCTCCTCGCGAATTTCGTAGGAGTGCTATCTTATTAATGTTTACACTTAATCTGGTCATGCGCCAAATGTAATGAAGCAAATAAAGAAGCAACCTTAGATCTAAGGTTGCTTCTTTATTTGTAGTCTAGTTAGACGATTAAGACTTAATTCTACTGAAATAGGTGATGAATTTCATTACTTCTCCCAGGTTGCTCACTTTAATTTTACCCATCATAAACATCATCTGCGGATTGCCTCTGCCTAATTCCAAATCTTCGTAGTCTGATGCTTTTGCTTTAATCTCACAACTGGCCTGTCCCACCAGCCCCTCTGATACTACTACGGTTTTGTTTTTAAGATGTGCAGTAAATTCACCCCCAGTTTCGCCTTCCAGTTTAAAGTGAAATACCGATTCAACGGTTTCATCAATCTTTTCGGTTTTAAGTCTGTTGGGGAGGGAAAAAATAATGTCTCGTGCTGTTTCTGGAATTGTGCTCATCGTTTTATTGGTATTGGTGGTTAAAATAGTGGATTCGGTAGCAGTGGATGGTTTGGGGGCACTGGTGGCGGCCTCTTGTTTTGGCATATTTGAACTTTGGCTATCCTCCTGTGCGCTTGCTTTCAGGTTTTTATAAACGCCTTCGTAATTTATACCGTCTATCACAATTTTGCCCAATATTTCTTTCATGATTTCTGTGGTGCCTCCCACGATTGTTCCAATTCTGGCATCTCGATAAGCCCGTTCAATGGGGTATTCGCTCATCCAGCCGTAACCACCAAACATCTGTAAACATTCATCTGCTACTGTTTTTGATACCTCTGTAGCTTTCATTTTAGCCATAGTACATTCCTTAACGGCAAATACACCACGGGCAAATAAATCGCAACAGTAATAAACAAACCGCTTTGTAACTTCCACTTCTGTGGCAATATCTACCATGCGGTGTCGGAGCGCCTGATATTTAGCGATTGGCTTGCCCATGGAGCTTCGCTCGTTCATATATTTTAAGGTCATGGCAATTTTTAATTCTGCCCCGGCCACCGACAGAATGGCTGCTATCAATCTTTCCAGCTGAAAGCTTTCCATGATGTAAAAGAAACCTTGCCCTTCTTTACCTACCAAATGCGTAGCCGGCACCTTCACATTGTCAAAAAACAATTCGGCTGTGTCGGAACTTTTCCATCCCATTTTTTTCAACTTTGTTTTCGTAAACCCGGGGGTGTCCTGGTCTACGACAATCAAACTGATGCCAGCCATACCGGCATCCGGATCTGTTTTGCAAGCTACGGTTACAAAGTTACCATAGTAGCCGTTGGTGATAAAAGTCTTGTTTCCGTTGATTACGTAATGGTCGCCTTCTCGCTTGGCGGTGCAACGTATGTTGGCTACATCACTTCCTGCTCCGGGTTCGCTAATTGCTATACTGCCTACATAGTCTCCGGATATAGATTTTGGCAAATAGCGTTCTTTTAAATAAGGGCTTCCTGCGAGTAAAATATGGTTGGTCGCCATGTATTGGTGCACGCTGGTAGCCGCTACTAAACCCGCAAATGTTGCTTTGGCCAATTCTTCCATATAAGCGACTGTATACCAAAAATCATTATTGGTGCCGCCATATGCCTCCGGGAAGTTGATCCCCAAAAAACCGAGTTCACCCATGCGCTTGAAAATCTCTCGCGGTATCATTTCTTCCTCTTCCCATTTATTGACATGCGGCAATACTTCTTTCTGAATAAAATCGCGAACGGTTTCGCGAAACATGTCGTGCTCTTGTGTAAACATCTATTTGTTTTAAGGTAAGTTGACTGATTGTTACTTTTCTACAGTGGCATTTATTCCCCTGTTTACTATTTCATCTTTCATCATTTTCATTTTGGTATAACTGCCATGCGACACAGCGCATTTTCCCTTGTGGTGGACTATCAAGGCGCATTGCTCTGCCTGTATTTCATCATGCTGGCATACTTCTATCAGTGTTTCAATGACCCAATCAAACGTATTGTAGTTGTCATTATGCAGCACGAGTTTAGACTCTACCACCTTTTCTTCCAACACATCGCTTTCAAGTTGAAGTTCTGTTTCGGTATTAGTCATCATGATTAATGCAATTTAGGGATACGAAGATAAGTTCTTTCATACATAATTCAAACAGTTGTTCGAAAATGAAGTTCAGCCTATCTCTATCGTGAAGCCGGTGCTGAAATTGTGTCCTGCACTTAAGGAAATCACTTTTTCGCGTTTGGAAAATTCCAACTTTTGCCCCACCGTATCCGCACATCCAATCCAGGGCTCTATGCAGACGTAAGGGGCATTAGCTTTTGCCCAAAAACCCAGATAGGGGAAGTCGTTAAATATAACGTTCAAAAAATGTTGATGCTGGTGCGACTTGATACTTACCTTTCTTGATTGATGTTCTTTAAATATGAGCGCATCGCGGCTAAATAAATCGTTTCTTAAGCCTATAACTTTTTGGTTAGAGAGAACATTTTCTGTTTCACGGGTAAAGTATCCATCCGTATTTATCAGATGTCTTTGAATATGCTCCGGATGCTCAAATTCCAGAAAATAATTTTCGTATTGCTCATTCGCACCAAAAGGTACCGCAAATGCAGGGTGACCACCAATTTGAAAATACATGGAACTTTCGGATTTATTTAATACTTGATAGGAAACTACCAGTTGCTGTCCCACAATTGTATAGCCTATTAAAAACTCAAAAGCAAACGGATAAATCGCCAAAGTGTCTTCGTTGGAACTAAGGCTGAAAACTAACGAGGAGTTGCTTTTTTGTTTTAGAATAAACTCAGATTTACGTGCAAATCCATGTTTCTCCATTTTGTATTCCTTGCCATCAATCTGGATTGTATCGTTCAGGCAACGACCTATTACGGGAAAAAGTACCGGAGCGTGCCAACCCCAGAACTTTTCATCTGCTTGCCATAGGTGTTCGATCTTTGTTTCTTTGTTATAGAGCGAAGTAAGTTCAGCTCCGAAATTCCTTGCTGATACCTTTATAAATTCATTTTCTATTGTATGCATGTAAAGGGCTTCTTTGTGTAAGTATAGAAACTAGTTTTAAAACCATAAGGTGCCGAATGTATTTCGTGGTTTCTAAAATTCATTTAGGTTTGTCGGTATACATTAAGCAGCACAGCAATGAAAAAAAACATCGCGATTCTTAGCCTGTTCACCGTATTTACTTTTACGGTATCCGCTCAAGAATTATCAAAAGAGGAGAAGAAACGCCTGAAAGATGAGTTGAAAAACTATATGAGCGATTTGGCCGGTTACAAGGCTAAGATGCAAGATATTCGTTCCACACTTGATAGTAATGAGGCAGAGATTAAGCGAAACAAAGACGACATCGCTTTTTTGAGCACCAAGCAAGCTGAATTGGAAAACAGAATTGCCGACTTTGACAAGGAAGTTATAAAGTGCAACGAAGAATTGAACATTTTAAAAGGAAATCCTGCACCGGGCACTGATCCTGAAAAGATTAACGCGGTGATGGGCACTATCAATAATGCTGCTCAAAAAGGCACTGTATACAAAGTGCAGATTGGGCTCTATAAGGAGTTTAATATCAATAAGTATTTTGATCAACCACGTTATATCGGGTATGAAGAAGTGGATGGTATGAACCGCTATATTATTTCTTATTTCCCTGACGAGAGTGTGGCTTCACAGTTTGTAGAAGATGTAAGAAAAATGGGAGTGAAGGATGCTTTTGTTTCAAAATATATTGATGGTGTTCGTGTATATGAGTGGAGCAAAAACCCAAAATATAAAGGGCTTACCGAGCCGGCAACTTTGCAGGAGCACCTGGAAAACGAAAAGAAAAGAAAGGTGAATTAACCCTGTTCAATTTCAATAAAAAAGCCTCTTGGAAAAAGAGGCTTTTTTATTGGGCGATAGTTTAGTTTAATCCGTATCCTATTTGCAGCATATCGAGTGAGCGAAACAAATCATTGTTTAACTCAATAGATTTGGTTGTGGAACTAAGACGAACAGCATGGCCCTCGTCACGATCGATGAATTTTACTCGCACTTTGGTGTTGCCCGGATGTTTGTTGAGCAACTCCGACAAAGAAGCAATCAATTTATCGTCTACTTCAAATGCGGAAAGTTCCAGACTGAGATACTTTGTTTGTTTAGTGCGCAAATCGCTTAGTAAATCAATTTTTGTGATTTTAAACTCATATTCCGTTTCACTTTTCCATCGTTTTTGGTAGCGCCCGGTTATATACAATTGTGCATCCTGAACGGTTGCATAATCTTTAAAAGCGATAAAGTCTTTGCCGAATAGCGAAAACTGATAGGTGCCATCAAAATCTTCAATGGTGAATCGGCAATACTGATTACCATTTTTAGAAAAACGGGTTTCTGTAGTAGTGACTATTCCCGCTACTTTTACCTCGCGGTCTTTTTTTGTCTCAATGTCATTCAGCCGCGCGGTAGTAAAGGTTTTAATCTCCAGTTTATAATCCTCGAGTGGATGACCACTCAAGTAGATTCCGGTTACTTCTTTTTCGCGTTTCAACTTCTCGAGCAAACTCCATTCATCACAGCCGTTGACGGCTGGCTCTGATATTTCTACGCTTCCTCCATCCGATGACCCAAACAATGAATTCTGATTCATATGGCTCGAAGATTGCATAACGCTTCCGTACTTGGTGGCTTTATCAATTAGTGTAAGACCATCTTTTTTGTCGGGAGTAAAAAAGATAGCTCTGTGATATCCAAAAGAGTCAAATGCACCGGCTAATGCCAGCGATTCCAGTGCACGTTTGTTTACCGAGCGAAGGTTGGCTCGCTTCGCAAAATTGAATATGCTTTTGAATGGACCATTTTTGCTGCGCTCTTCTATGATACTTTCTACGGCACTTTCGCCCACTCCTTTTATGGCCGATAAAGCATAGCGAATTTCGCCTGCTTTATTTACCGAAAATTGAATTTCACTTTCGTTTACATCGGGTCCTTTCACGGGAATGCCCATGCGCCTGCATTCCTCCATAAAAAAGGTGATTTTGTCAATGTTTGTTTGGTTGTGCGTTAGCACACTAGCCATGTATTCAGCCGGGTAATTGGCCTTTAAATACGCTGTTTGGAATGCTACAAAAGCGTAGCACGTAGAATGCGATTTATTAAAAGCATACTGTGCGAAAGCTTCCCAATCCGTCCAGATTTTTTCTAAGCTTTTGGACTCAAGACCTTTGGCGGTAGCGCCACTCATGAACTTGCTCTTCATTTTGTCGAGCGTGGCTTTGTCTTTCTTTCCCATTGCTTTTCGCAATACATCGGCATCGCCCTTGCTAAACCCGGCCAACTTTTGAGAGAGTAGCATTACTTGCTCCTGGTACACGGTAATGCCGTAAGTGTCTTTCAAATATTCCTCCATTTCGGGCAGGTCATAGGTGATTTTTTCGCGACCGTTTTTCCGGGCAATGAAGTTGGGGATATATTGCAGAGGACCTGGTCTATACAGCGCATTCATGGCAATCAGGTCGTCTAGTTTATCGGGCTTCAGTTCTTTGAGATACTTCTGCATGCCAGGGCTTTCAAACTGGAATGTTCCGTTAGTTTCGGCTCGTTGGTATAGTTCAAACGTCTTTTTGTCGTTCAGTGGAATTTCATCCGGGTCTATTTTTACGCCATGATTTTGTTCAATTAGCTTGAGCGCATCACGAATAATGGTGAGTGTTTTTAAACCCAGAAAATCCATTTTGATTACACCGGCATCTTCAATTACCTTACCCTGATACTGTGTAATCAATAATTCCGTTTCTTTAGAAGTAGCCACGGGTAAAATCTCTGTAATATCTTTTGGGGCAATGATGATTCCGGCAGCATGGATGCCGGTTCCGCGCACGCCACCTTCCAGCTTTTCGGCTTCCTTTAATACCTTTCCTTCCTCAGTATCGCTTTCATAAATCTTACGTAGTTTTTTTATTTCCTCAATCTCTTCGTTGCTCAGCGCCTCTTTATCTTTTAAACTTTTGTCGCCCTCAAATGGCGCATGAAAAAGTCTGGATAACTCAATGCCTGGTTTATCCGGAACCATTTTGGTGAGTGCAATAGATTCATTTAAAGGTAAATCCAGAACGCGGGCTACATCCTTGATACTTACTTTAGCCGCTAATGTGCTATACGTTACTATCTGTGCAACCTGTGCTTTTGAATATTTATCGACTACATACTTGATTACTTTATCGCGCCCTTCGTCATCAAAATCGGTGTCTATATCGGGCATAGACTTTCGATCAGGATTCAGGAAGCGCTCAAAGAGTAAGTTGTAGGCAATCGGATCAATATTGGTGATGCCAATACAGTAGGCGACCACACTGCCGGCAGCAGAACCTCGCCCCGGGCCTACCAAAACATTCATTTTTCTACCCGCATTAATGAAGTCAGATACTATGAGAAAGTAGCCGGCAAATCCCATGGCTTTAATAGTAAAGAGCTCAAAATTTATTCGCTCTTCAATTTCAGGGGTAATTTCTTTGTATCGCTTGCGTGCGCCTTCAAACGTGAGGTGTTTCAGATATTCCCATTGATTTCTTACATCGGGAGTGAGAATGGTTTTCTCGTCTATTTTTTCGGGCGTGTGATGTATTTGAAACTCTTGCGGCAGCGGAAAATTAGGCAACATGATGTCTTGCTTCAGTTTCAGGTGATCACACTTTCCTATGAGTTCATTTGTGTTGTCTAATGCTACTTCCACATCCGAAAACAGAGCCTGCATCTCGGCCGTTTTCTTAAAAAAGAACTGATCGTTGTAAAAAGCAAAACGTTTGCCTTTTACGTTTACATCATCATCCGAAAATTCCTTTAGTGTTGGTGTACTTTGTTTTTCGCCTGTGTTAATGCAGAGTAAAATATCATGTGCATTGGAGTCTTCGCGGTCCACATAATGCGAATCGTTTGTGCATATTAT
>CAYQRR010000090.1:0-8487 GCA_964419635.1 uncultured Chitinophaga sp.
GTAAATTGGAGTCAGAATTGGGAACACTATGTTTTTCCACTCCTTTTCCATTTCTGTTCACTCCCCTTTCACATCTTTTCTCTCCCCCGCCATTTCAGTAGCCTCCCTTTCCGTTTCTGTCCGCCCTCCTTTTGCATCTGTCTCCTCCGGCTTCACATCTTTCCACTCCAATATGGCTTATCGCACCACTTTTGCGGCAAATCACTGCCAATTTGCTTCGCTTGTCACCTCCTTCTCCGCGCTTCTCGCCTCCGGAGTCGTGCTTTTCCTCTCCTCGGTTGCGCTTTTCCTCTTCAAACTCACGCTTGCCGCCTCCTTTTCCGCGCTTGTTGCCTCCGGTGTCGCGCTTTTCCTCTCCCCTGTTGCGCTTTTCCTCTCCAAAATCACGCTTTTCCTCTCCCTTTCCGCGCTTTTCCGCTCAGCCGTCTCATTTTTCTGCTCTCCGCTTGCGCTTGTCACCTCCAAACGCATGCTTTTCCCCTCCAAAATGGCGCATTTCCGCATGGTTAATACCACTCCCCAACATGCCTGTTTTGCCCTTGTTGCTGACGCACGGCCAAAGTGTGGGACTAAACACCAACAAAGGCGCAATACGCATTTTTAATCATTTTAGCACATAAAGAGCTATTCTGACCCTCTTGAAGCCAAAGCAGGACTTCTGTATGGGGAGTTGGAAGCTGTCGGCTGGTTGGGTAGGCCTCCAAAACTGCACGGAAGCAAGGGCGGCTTTAGCCGCCCCCAAAAAGACAACATTCCATTTCTAATGCCTTGGCCTTCGGATTTATCCGAAGGAAACAGCAGCCTTCAAAAAACAACCCCGCCCTCGGCTGCTTGGATGGTTCTGCAATTAGAAATCCTTTAGTAGTTTGGCGCATCAAACAGAAACGATATGAAAAAAACGATCCTCATTCTAACCGTATTATCGCTGGCTGCATCGTGCAGCAAAAAAACAGCCGCCCCCACCTCCGATGCCACCGCCAAAGTGGAAAAAACCATAGACGGTGCCACCGTATTTGCCCGCAGCTGTGCGCGCTGCCATGGAGCGCAGGGTATTAAAGACCAGCGCACGCCCAACCTGCAAACCATTGCGCTCGACAAAGCCGGCCTCATTCAAAGCATCACCAAAGGCAAAGGCTTTATGCCCGCCTTTGAAGACAAACTGGAAGCAGCCGAAATAGCAGCCGTAGCCGATTTGATTGTGAGCTGGCATAAATAAAAATGGAAACCTATCACTCCATTGGCTTGATGAGCGGCAGCTCGCTGGACGGGCTCGATATCGCCTATTGCCGCTTTACGCTTAACGACCTACGCTGGTCCTACAGCATTCTGCACACCGAGGTGGTGCCTTACAGCAGCGAATGGATACATCGGCTCCAGCATTTACCCAATGCCACTGCGCTTGAGCTGAGCGAATGCAATGCCGAGCTTGGCCGCTATTTTGGCGATGCGGTAAAAAATTTTGTAGCGCAGCACGGGGTGCAAAACAAGGTAGACGTGGTGGCCTCGCACGGGCACACCATCTTTCACTTTCCCGAAAAACATTTTACCACGCAGATAGGAGACGCTGCTACCCTGTCGGTGCGGTGCGAACTGCCCGTGGTGTGCGATTTCCGCTCAGCCGATATTGCTGCGGGCGGGCAAGGTACACCGATTGTGCCCATAGGCGATTGGCATTTTTTTCGTGAATATGCCTACTGCCTCAATATAGGCGGCATTGCTAATATATCGCGCCACACCAACCGTGGCATGGTGGCATTCGACATCTGCAGTGCCAATCAGGTGCTCAACCGGCTGGCGGCTTCGCTCGGTCAGGAATATGATGCAGGGGGAAACCTGGCTGCAACGGGGCAACTGCACCACGAGCTGCTGAACGCGCTGAATGCACTGGAATATTATCAGCGCGCTTATCCCAAATCGCTGGACAATAGTTTTTCGCGCCAGATTATTGCGCCCCTCCTCGATGCGTTCAGCATTTCTGCCGAAGATAAACTGCGCACCTTTACCGAGCACATAGCCTTGCAGGTGGCGGCACACATCCGCATGATTGCAGAGCGTGAAAAATTTACCTCGCAGCCCTCCACCCGGATGCTGTGCACAGGCGGTGGCGCGTTTAATCACTTTCTGATGCAGCGCATTCAATTCTTGTCCGGGCTTCAGGTGCACGTGCCCGATGAACAAACCGTAAAATTTAAAGAAGCCCTGGTCATTGCCCTCATGGGCGTGCTGCGCCTGCGAGGCGAGGCAAACGTGCTCTGCACGGTTACCGGAGCTGCACGCGATACGGTGGGTGGAACGGTATTTTATCCTTAAAATGAAAAAGCCCCGCATTGCTGCAGGGCCTTTGCTAAACTAGCACGAAGGGAAATTCTTATTGGTTCACTACCATTCTCAACGACTGGCGGATAGCACCATTGCTGATTTGCAGCAGGTAAATACCCGCACCGTATTCGCTGGTTGATAGGGGGTGGTGGTTAGTTCCGGAAGTCAGTTCAAGAAGTTGATTCATCAACACCCGTCCCGAAAGGTCAGTGAGTGTTACGTTTACGGTTTCGGCATCGTTGCTGAAAATCTGCAGTGTAGCCGCCCCGTTGTTAGGGTTAGGGAACAGGCGAATGCTTTCTATAGCCGAGGTAATATCTTCCACGCTTACGCCAATAATGTTTACGCTGCCGGTACTTACATCGGTGCAGCCACCATTGGTAGCAGTAAGGGTTACGGTGAAGTTTCCGTTAGCAGTGTAAGTATGTGTAGGCGCCTGCTGAGTGGAGGTTTGTCCGTTGCCGAAATCCCACAGGTAAGAAGTAGCGTTGGTGCTGCTGTTGGTAAAGGCTATCTGGTAAGAAGAGCCATCCACCGCGCTGGTGAAAGCGGCATCCGGTGTGGGGGTTACAGATACTGCAATAGTGTTGGAACCACCCACGCCATTGCACTGGTCTGCGTTAGTGACTGTTACGGTGTAAGAACCTGAAGCCTTCACCACAATAGATTGTGTGGTGGCGTTGTTGCTCCAGAGGTAGGTGTCACCGGCAGTAGAAGAAATAACAACCGAATCGCCCGAACAGAAAGTGGTGGCACCGTTTGCGGCAATGGTAGGTGACGGAGCGTTACTGACGTTGGTAGTAATAGTATTGGAAGAAGACGTGCAGTTGTTGTTGTCGGTAGTGGTTACTTTGTAAGTGCCGGTGGCAGTTACTGTCAATGTATCGTTGGTGCTGTTGTCGCTCCACACATAAGAAGCAAAGTTAGAGGAGTTGTTCACCACCACATCTACTGAACCGCCTGTGCAGAAGGTGGTGGAACCTGTAGCGGTAATCACCGGAACGGCAGGAGTGTTTTGAGTAATCGTAACCGGTACGGAAGCCGCGGTGCACTGGTTAGCATCCGAAACGGTTACGGAATACTGACCGCCAAACAATACGTTGATGCTGTTTGTGTTTCCGCCATTGCTCCAGCTGAAGTTAGGGCCTGATGTAGAAGACAACGATACACCATTGCTGCCGGTGCAGAAGCTGGTGGCGCTTGGTGTAATAACAGGTGTAGCAGGAACCGGGTTTACGGTCACTGTTTTAGAAACCGATTTGCTGCAACCGCGAGCTGTGGTAATGGTAACAGTGTAAACACCGCTGCTGCTTGCATTAATAGCGCTGGTGGTGGCACCGGTGCTCCAAAGGTAGCTTACATTCGGATTGCTGCTTACGGCTGTTAGCGATACGCTGTCGCCCGCGCAGAAGGTAAGGCTGCTTCCGTTGTTTACTTGTGCCGTGAATCCGTAGTTGATAGGGCCTGCGGTGTAGTTTTCATCGTTGGGCGAAAACTCGGCCCAACAGTTGGTCCAGTTTTCGGATCCAAAGGCACCACGATAAGTAGTGTTTTCCAACGAAGCCAATTTAGGATTGCTGAACGCGGCACCACTCAAAGCCGGAGAACCGGCCTGCGGTAAAAAGTTAAACTGGTCCGGATTACCATAGGGAGAAACCAGGTTAACGGTATCGTTGGCATTGCCGCGGAAAATGGTGTTGCTGGGTTGATTTAAGAGGTAGAGACTATCGAAGGCCGTTTCATAATACTGCTCTTTGGAGCCGGCAATAATGTTGTTTTTAAACTCAAGGGTATCGTTAGTGGCTTTCAATTGAGTGGAAGCACTTTCAATACGCAAACCTCTTTTGTAACCTATAAAGAGCGAGTTGAAAATATTGAGGCCGGTGTTTCTTCTCAAGCGGGCTCCCCAGCCGTATTTGGCATCAATAGTAGAAGTAGTGGTGGGGGCAGGACCTACTACTGTAATGTTAGAAAACACACCTTTAGTGTAAGGGTCATTGTAAGTGCCACCGGCATCGTTATCCGATTCAAAAGCATTCGAAATATCGCCCTGGTCAGCAATGGTATCTACACGAATAATCAAACCATACTGCACCTTGCCGCTATATCCGTTGTCGGTATCAAAATCATCATCGCGGCTACCGAAAGAGATGATGTTTTTGGCGTTCACGGTGCCGCCAAAAAACTCATAGCCATCATCCTGGCCATAACTCACCATCACGTGGTCAATCTTTGTTCTGCTACCCACACCGCCCAGGGTTAGGCTGTTCAGCTCGCTATTGGTATTGCAGATATAGCCCGCATACTCAATGCGCACATAGCTGATAACGCCTGAACTATCGTCCGGAGTATTGCCACCAAAATCGTAATCGGTGGTGGAACCGCACTCCAGACGGCCCTGAATAGAGTTGCCGCCACCATCTTTAAAGTTTACGGGAGCCAATCCACACACGGCCAAACCGGCCCAGTCGCCTCTTCCTCTTGAACCTGCCGGTTGATTAGAGGTAAAAACAATCGGTTGCTCCGGGGTGCCCTGTGCAATCAGTTTACCGCCAATGGCTACTACCAATCGGCTGAGGGTGGTTTTATCCCCGCGGATTATAGTGCCCTCCTGTATGGTGAGCGTTACACCTGATTTGATAATAATATCGCCAAACAGAATGTAAACATTGTTGTTGGTCCACGAAGTGTTAGCGGTAATGTCGGAGCTGACGTTAATGTTGGCCGCGCGTAAGGTAGCGGCTGCGAGAAGTGCCAGAAGCAACATCCCATGTGTGCGTAGTGTCTTTTTCATCTTTTGTTTTTTGTTGGCGCAAAAGTGCATGTCGCGCATAACGCCTGCGTTGTGCCTGCATTAAATAATTGTTGCGGATTCGCTGGTTGGCATAAAAAAAGCGGGGTGAATTTCCCCGCTTTTTATCGCTTGATACTCTGCTGTTTAAAAACTGAAAGAAACCTGAACTGTGTATGTTCTGAAATTTTTAACGCCCAGCACTACATCATCCTTGCTTTTCTGGTATTGGCGTTGCTTGCCTACTTCCTCATTTTGATAGAAGATGGTTTTAGCAGCTATCAAATCGCTAACCGTAAAGCGTATCATACCTCTGTCCTTATAAAATTTCTGGCTCAGCTGCAAATCCAACAAAGGACGCCAGTGCTCATACCAGGCGGGGTTGCCCACTTCGCCTGTTACATAGAGTCTTTGTCCGCTTTGGTTATAGAGCAAAGAAACTCCGGTTCCGGTTTTTGGATATACATAGTTAAGTCCAAGGTTGATGATATAGGGGCTTTGTCCCTGCATAGGGCGCAGCTGCTCATCACTGCTGGAGTTGGGCACATTCCGCAAATCAACCCGGCTATAGATATAGGCCACGTTGGCTACAAACACGAGGTCTTCCAGTTTCTTGGATATAAAGTCAAAGTTCTTGCGCACTTCAAACTCGGCTCCTACGAGAAAGGCAGTCTTAGCATTGTTGTATAAGAAAGTTTGAGTGCTGCCGGTGGCCAGCGAGGTCAACTCAATGGTATTGGTAAAGTTTTTATAAAACACGCTGGCGTTAATGCTTTGTCCTTTACCCAAAAACCATTCGTACCGCAAATCGGCATTATGGATAAATGTCTGACGAAGGTTCGGATTACCCAACAGGTTTACATCGCGCAGAAAGTCGTAGTATAAAAAGTTGGAAACTTCGCGAAACTCCGGACGGCTCATGCTTTGGCTGTAGCTGGCCCGCAGATTCATGTTTTCGTTCAGTTTATAAATCAGATTCACAGAAGGCAGTAGCGGAAACACCGTTTTTAAATTACCGGAAGTATCAGCGGTATACGCTCCGCTGAAATAAGCCTGCGTATAGGTAGTATCTACTATTTTGGTAACAATCAGCGGTGGCTCGGGGTCTTGCGGCACGATATCAAAATCAATGCTGCCGGGGGTGGTGAGGCGCTGCGCAAAAGATTCGAATCGGAATCCCCATACAGCTTTAAATTTCTCTCCGATATTATTTTCCATCATCACGTAAGCCGCATGCGTAGTAGAGCGAGCAGCATAAACATCATTCGGAAACACAAATGGATTCATGGTCAGTTTGCCGTTGGCAAAATTCTGTTGATTGATGATATGGTCTACGTTGGTATCAAAGCGGAGTGAATCGTTGTAACCACCCGGATAATCAATGAATAAGTTACGCGCTTCAAATCCGCGGCTGCGCTGCTGAAAGTAATAACCCACCGATACCGCTTGCTTTTGATTCTTGATTTTAAAAGGAACAGTGAGGTCGGTTCCGGCATTGTAAACGCGCTCTTTCAGTTGGCTGTAAAAATAAGCGCCCTGCTTAGGGTCTGAGCCGCCATAAGAAAACTGAAACACATATGGATCCACCGTTTCGTTAGGGCCAAAGTCGGTGGAGGAGGTATAAGGGCGCTCGTAGGAATAACGGGTGGTGCGCGGTTGGTTTCTGTTAATCATAACCAGACCTGCATTCCAGCGCCACTTAATATCCGGTCCGCTAAAGAGATGTTCGCCCGAAAGATTAGTGGTAAATACATGAGCACTGGTAAACTCCAGACTCGTGCGTTGTTGCTCGGTAGCGGAGCCAAAATTGATGCCCTGACGGAGCGTGGTAGTGTTATCCGATGTATTGGTGAAAATATTTTTCCAGGAAATCTTGTGGTTATTCTTTACTACTATGCTCAAGTTGCCAAGCAAAGCGCCTGATACTGCAGTATTGTAGCGCTCATCTTCATAGTCGCTATCCAATTCTCCGTCTGTTCCTTGATATCTGGAACGCGTGCCGGGTATGTATCGAAGCGCATTTGAGTAATTGAGCGCAAACACCCCTCCGAACTGAACATCCGACTTTCGAACCACAAAGCCACCGCTGAGTTGCAGACTCTGATTGGGGCGGGCAATCATTTTATTTCGAACGCTCCAACTGCTGTTAGTTATTTGGCGTCCCAAACTACGAAGTGAATCCGTTTTGTTGCCTAGCTTTAAATCGTTCAGGGCAACAATGCCCGGAAAGTTGCCCGGCAGTAAACGCACTTGATTATCAAAGCCCAGGAAATCGGTTTTGCTGCCTTCATAGGTTTTGAATGTTTTAAAAGTAGTGCCTTCGTTAAAGCCGATACCATAGTTTGCATTGAAAAAACTTTTTTCGGGAATGTCGCGGGTATTCAGTTGAATGATACCTCCGGCCCATTCGCTTGGCAAATTGGGCTGCCCGGTTTTCATGATGATAATGTTATCCAGAATGTTGGAGGGGAACACATCAAAAGCAAATGCTTTGCGGTCAGGTTCGGTGCTGGGTAGCACTACATTATTGAGCATCGCCATATTGTAGCGGTCAGCCAATCCGCGGATGATGGCAAACTTGCCATCCTGAATCGTAGAGCCGCTCACGCGTTTAATCACTTCACCGGAACTACGGTCGGGCGAACGCTTCATCTCTTCAGACGAAATACCGCTTTGAATCACCGTGCTGTTTTTCTGCATTACCACAACAGCACTTTCGTTATCGCGCTTGGTGACAGTTGCGGTAACTACTGCTTCTTTCAAATTAACCGCATCTTCCATCAGCGATAAATAGAGGTTAGCTACTTCGTTGGCTTTTACTACCACACCGTTCTCTTCTTTGGGCTGATAACCGATATACTGCACACGCACCTTGTGCACACCGGCCGGCACCCGCGGAATAGTGAAATTGCCATCCAAATCTGTGGCAGCGCCAATAGTGGCGTTGTCATCCACTACTACCGAAGCGCCAATAAGTGTTTCTCCGCTTTTTCCATCCACAACTTTTCCCGATAAGGTACCGTGTTGTGCATGCGATTGCACCAGGAAGAAAAATAGTGCAACAAATAGTGTGAGTTTCCCTTTCATACTGTTTTTGTTTTGCGCGGCAACAGTAGAATCCCAATCCAACCAAATGTTAACCCCTGTGTTAAGAGATGGTTAAATGAACTTTCCGCCGGATTTTTATGTTCTGCCTCCCTTCTTCGCTCTTAATATAGCACCGTGATTTGGAGACACCATTACCCCTACTAACCTTAAATTTTACTTAACATTGCAGTAACATGGCAGGTCTACTTTCGCAGTACAACTATTTATAAATCCTATGGATGTTAATGACGTAAAAATTTTACTGGTAGACGATGAAGTGGATGTGCTCG
>CAYQRR010000091.1:0-8482 GCA_964419635.1 uncultured Chitinophaga sp.
ACCCAGCGCAGTGCCATTAATGGCCGCCACTACCGGTTTACCTTGCGTTTCTATGTAGCGCAAGCCGGCTTTAAATTCATTTGCTCTGTCAAAAAAATATTGTGCCGATGTTTCTTTAAACATCTCATCAATATCGGCACCGGCCATGTAGGTTTCTTTGGCGGAGGCAATAATGATACCTGCTATACTGTCTTTCTCTTGTTGCAGCCGGGCCACGGTAGTTTTAAAGGCCTCCCCAAATGCCATGTTAATCACATTGGCAGATTTGCCCGGCAAATCCATGGTGAGGGTTACAATGTTGTTTTCGTCTTTCTGATAATTGATAGCCATATTTTTTGATTGAGAGTGGAAAGTGGTATTCTGGTTTGCAAGGATAAAGTAGTAGGCGACAAATTCAAACAGCTGTTTGAAAAAATCAGCATAAAAAAAGCGAGCCGGAAATTTTCGCGGCTCGCTTTTAAGAGAAAGTGGAATGGATTATTCTTTTATCAATCGGAGCGTTTTTTCGCTTCTGTTAGCTTTTACTTTAACGTAATAAACTCCGGTAGCCAAGGCATCCAGATTAAATGTTTCCAGCGCTGTGTGGGTAGAATGAATGGTTCTGCTCATGCAGTTTTGCCCCATGGTGTTAATGAATTCCAAGCGCACCTCCGATTCATCCGCCAGGCTAATGCTGATACTCACCGAATGATTGGCCGGGTTAGGATATAGTTTGACTTCTGAGATAATGGAGGCCTCACGGATACCAACAATGGTGAGCGTGGCACTCTGTACTTTTACGCAGCCATTTGCATCCGTCACAGTGACGGTATAAGTTCCTGCGCCCAGGTTGCTGGCGGTGGCCGTGGTGCTGCCATTGCTCCAGGCATAGGAATATGGAGCTACTCCACCGCTGGCCGATGCCGACACCGATCCGTTGTTTCCTTGTGTAGGGTTCACACCGGATACCGCCACTGTAATGTTGGAATTATCGAGCACTGTAGCCACTTGGGTTACCACACATCCGGCTGCATCTGTAATGGTTACAGTGTAAGCACCTGCAGCAATACCGGTGAGGTCTTCTGTGCTGGCACCATTGCTCCACAAGTAAGAATAAGGAGCACTACCGCCCACCACCGTTAAATTGATGGCCGGTGCTTGCTGACAAGTTCCGTTGGTGGTTTGCACAGATGGAACAGGCGAGGAACTAACGCCCACGCTGCCGGCTGCCGAAGCGCTGCACTGGTTGGCATCAAACACCGATACGGTGTAAACCCCTTGCGCCAGTCCACTGGCGGTGGCTTGTGTGCTATTGTTGCTCCAGAGATAGGTAAAGGAACCGGTACCTCCGTTGGCCGATACAGTAGCCGAGCCATTGGCGGAGCCACATCCTGCGTTGGTGGCATTCACACTGGCAATAATGGGTGCCGGATTCGTAATAGTTACCGACTGCACCGCCAGACATTGCGCTGCATCCGTTACGGTGGCTACATAAATGCCTGCCGCCAAGTTACTAATGCCCGAAGTGCTGCCTCCGGTATTCCAGTTATAGGTGTAAGGAGACGCGCCACCGGTTACAGTAACGGAGGCACTGCCATTGCTTCCTCCAAAGCAGCTGGGTGCAGTAGACGAAATGGTAACGCTGGGTGCTCCTACATTGCTTACGTTTGCCACCCCTGCAATAGTGCATTGTGTAGCATCCGTCACCGTCAAAGTGTATCCTCCGGCTGCCACATTGCTGATGGTAGCATTGGTTCCGCCATTGCTCCAGTTATAGGAGTAAGGGCCGGTGCCGCCACTCACAGTGGCAGTGGCGCTACCCGTGCTTTGTCCGCAGCCAGCCTGTGTAGTGCCAAAGGTTACTCCCAAAGTTGACGGGGTAGTAGAAATACTTCCGGATGCTGTAGCGGTGCATCCATTGCTGTTAGTAGCGGTTACGGTGTAAGTACCGGCTGCCAGGCTGGTGATAGACCCGGCTGTGGAACTGTTGCTCCAATTGTACGTTATTCCACTGCTGCCCCCATTGGTAATAGCCGTTGCCACTCCATTATTCTGGTTGCAGGTAGCATTAGTGGTAGACACACTCACCGTAAAGTTACTGGCTTGATTGTTCACGGTCATGGCGGTGGAAGCGGTGCACTGGTTGGCGTCTGTTACTGTTACTGAATAACTGCCGGGACCTACATTGTTCACGGTTTGTGTTGTAGCACCATTGCTCCAGGCATATACGTTGTTTCCTGAACCACCGGTTACTACTACCGATACCGAGCCGTTTTGCAAATTACAAATCGCATCGTTTGCATTCGGGCTCAGCGCCAGCGGACCCAGCGGTTGCGATATGTTAGCAGCTGCTGTTACCGAACATTGACGGTTGTCGGTGACGGTTACAGTATAGGACCCGGCCGCTTTATTGCTGATGGTAGCGGAAGTACCGCCACCACTCCAGCTATACGTGTAAGGGGACTGTCCACCGGCCGGTGTTACGGTAGCACTGCCTGTGCTTCCGCCAAAACAAGCGACTGCCGTAGCATTGGTACTGGCAGTAGGGTTAGCATATACCGTTACGTAATTTGTTTGTGTAGAGGTGTTGCTGCCGTTGGCATTCGATACGGTAAGCACCACATTATAGTTGCCGGCTGTGGCATAAGTTACCGTGGGGTTGGCTGCGCTGGAGGTGGCGGGTGTTCCTCCGGCAAAAGACCAGCTGTAACCGGTAGGAGAGCCGGTAGAGGTGCTGTTGAACGTCACGGTGCTGCCGGCACAAACCGAATTGTCGTTGGCATTGAACGAAGCCGTAGGGCCTTGTCCGGCACTGGTGGTGCACAGGATAGGGAAGATGACATTGCTCATGCCATTGCCAAACACCGAGTCGTAAGGGTGCCAGGTGAGGTCGTCCCACTGTTCCCAGCCATCGCCACCCGAAGGAGAATTGAAGGTGGTGGTGACACACACTACGGTGTCGCCCGCCAGGTAAGTCATTTCAAATCCGATAAAGAAATTTCCATTCACGGTAGCAGGAGAGGAGAAGGTAACCGGGGTGAGCGACTGTGCCGCTACATTCGCAGCAATGGAACTGATAAGCACATTGGCTGATGCCAACGTATTGCCGGGCGAGCCACCGGCTCCGGTAGCATCCCACACTTTGGCGGTAATGCTGGAAGTAGCCGGGTTCAGTGTTTTGGCCAATCCGAAGTAAAACAAGCCACCGGTTACCTGTGCACCCGGTGAAGGGTTTACATAAAACTCGGCATTGCTTTTATCCTGAAAACCATTGTGCCCCGATACATAGCCGGTAGCCCCGCTGGCGGGGTTGTAAACGTAATAGGTCAGCGTATCGTTTGCAAACAGATTAGAAAGCGTATCGCAGCTCTGCGTGCCTCCGGCTGCTACTACGGTAATGTAGTTTGTTTTGGTTTCGCCATCGCTTCCGCCACTGTTGCCCGCTGTGAGGGTAACGGTGTATTGCCCCACCGTGTTATAGGTAATTACAGGGTTTTGAACGGAAGAGGTAGCAGGAGTGCCTCCCGCAAAATTCCAGGCCCAGGTGGTGGGAGTATTGGTAGACAAATCGGTAAAGGATACCGCACTGCCTACGGTCACCGTGGTGGGAGTACCCGAGAAATTGGCCACCGGTGCCACCGCCTGTTGTGGGGTGGAGTTATACAGATTCACATTATCTACAAAAATGTTGTTGCCATAGTCGCTGATGTTTACAAAAGCAAAGCGCACATTCGATTGGCCTGCCAGCGCACTCAGCGATACCGAGTCTTGTTTCCATTGAGCCGCTGTGGGCACAAAGTTATTGGTGGTGGCGTTGGCGGTAGCCAGCGAGGTGCCGCCTCTTTTCCAAAGCGAGGTCCAGCTCACTCCGCAGTTGGTGGAATACATCACCTCGAGCGAATCATCGTATCCGGTTTGGTTGTAGCGGGCATAGGCATAATCCCACTTGATTCGGCCGCCCGATACGCCTGAAAAATTATAAGAAGGGGTAATGAGCCAGTCTTTTTGCCCGGCACCGTTGTAGTTGAAGTTATTGACATACGCAGAGGCCGAAGAAGCGCCAAAGCCACCGGCCGAGGTGGTGCGCTGCCAGGTATCGGCTGCATCGGGGTTATTTAAACTCCAGCCGGCAGGCGGAAAGGTGGTGCCCTGAAAGCCTTCCACCAGGGGCAGGGCCGAAGAGCCGGATACGGTAATGTAAGCCGTTTTAGTTTCCACGTCTGATTGTGCCCCGGAGGTAACGGTGAGTGTAACCGTGTAGGAGCCTGCTGTGGCATAGGTAATAGTGGGGCTCTGTGCCGTGGAAGTAGACGGTGTGCCACCGGTAAACTGCCAGGCATAAGTCAAATTGCTGCCGCTGGATTGGTTGGTGAACGTCACGGTTTGTCCGCTGCAAATGCTGGTGCTGCTGGCCGTAAACGCTGCCACCGGTCCGTTGCTGGTACCGCAGGCGGTGTTATTGGTTACTAAGCTGGAGCGGATGTTGGTGAGCACGGTGTTCATGTAGTTGGCCTGCTGCGTGGTAAAGAGCACGGTGCAATCGGAGTAATCCATGAAGTTTTCAATCTGGTCGCCATAGGCCGAGTTGCCAGCGCAGGAAGTAACCGGTGAGCAGCCAAAGTTGGCCTGCTTGGAATCGGGCGTATCGCTGAAACCATCATCGGTTTGCGGAAACACGTTTCCGCAGGCATTGGAAGCGGCATCGCCCCAGGTGTGGTGCAGGCCCATGTAGTGGCCTATCTCGTGGGTCAGGGTTCGGTTGCCGCTGCCCAGGCCAATGTTATAGGCCACCACAATGCCGTCAATGCTGCTGCCGTGCAATCCGTTTCCGGTAGCCGGCACATACGAATAGCCGGCCACACCACCGGTAGAGGGTGAAGAACCGCAAATATTCACAATCCATATGTTGAGGTACTTGAGCGGATTCCAGGGGTTGTCGCCATTGGTATTGTTGCTTTTCATCTTGTCTGTTTCGGTGTTGGAATCAAAACAGGCTTCGTTGGTGGCCTTGTGGATAATACCATTGGTGGCATTGCCGTTGGGGTCCACGGTGGCTAAGCAAAACTCAATTTGTGCATCGGCCCCGAGGGGTTGCACCGCTGCGCGGGCCGTATTGTAATCGCTGTTGAGCTTGCGGAAATCGGCATTGACCTGTGCCAGCGTTTGCTGCACCAGCGCGTCCGACACGTTTTGTGCGGCCGTGTTATACAGGATGTGAAACACCACCGGGATGGTGCGCACCGCCCGGTTGCTGTAAAAAGGGTCCTGATAGCCGGTGGCCTGATGCTTGCGCAGGGCCTGTTCGGCTTCCTCCATCAGGTGGTCATAGAGCGGGTCGATGGCTCTGCGGTGGTTGACGGCTTCTGTGGTATAACAGATTTTTTGGGCCACAGCGGTGGAAAGGCTGAAGGCCAGCAAGAGTAGAGAGAAGATTTTTCTCATGAAAAAAAAGGTATTTGGTTTAAAAAAACGGTAGCGAATCTATTCCAAAATAGTAAACGCGGAAGTGGGGGGCGGGGTTGCATCCCGCCCCGCTACCCCGGGCGGCAAAAGGATGCCGGAAGGCCGCCCTTACCGGTGGCAGGCAGCGAAGGGCTTTGGCGCTGCTACCGAACTTTTTGGCACCGGATGGGTTAATGAAACGATTTTGTATTACCGCTCTCTTTTACCAAAACATCGCAGCGTATGAATCACTACCTGATTGTGGGCCACAGCTCCGGAATAGGACAGGCCATTGCCCAAAAACTGAGTGCAGCGCACCGGGTATATGGCACGCACTGCAGGCACCGGCCGCAGACCTTGCCCCCGCATACCACCACCCACTTTCTGGATGTGCTGCAGCCCGACCCGGACTTTAGCTTTCTGCCCCCGGCCCTCGATGGGCTGGTCTATTGCCCGGGAGCCATTGTGCTGCGGCCTTTTGCCCGCCTGAGCCAGGCCGATTTCCTGAACGATTACAAACTGCAGGTGCTGGGGGCCGTACAGGTAATACAGGCCTGCCTGCCCCGCTTAAAAAACAGCTCCCGGCCCGGCAGCATTGTGCTGTTGAGCACCGTGGCCGTGCAAACGGGGTTTAATTTCCATAGCGTGGTGAGTGCCAGCAAGGGGGCCATTGAAGGGCTCACCCGCGCCCTGGCAGCCGAGTTGTCGCCCGCTATCCGGGTCAACTGCATTGCGCCTTCCCTTACCCACACGCCCCTGGCACAGGCCCTCCTGAGCACGCCCGAAAAAATAGAAGCTCAGGCGCAGCGCCATCCCTTAAAAAAGATAGGCAGCCCCGAACAGATAGCCGAGGCAGCCGTATTTTTGCTGCAGGACAGCAGTGCCTGGGTCACCGGCCAAATCCTGCGTGTGGATGGCGGCATCAGCAGCATCCGGTAAACAGTAGGCAGCCTTTATTAGCAGGGATAAACCATTGGCCGGGCACCAAGGGGTTAATGCCATGGAATGTCCCTTAGCCTCATCTCTCCTTCCTCCATCGGGGAAACACTCAGGGCGGGTGAGGACACCCGCTTGTAAGAAATGGCAAACAGGCGCAAAAAAAACCCGCTTTTAACAAAAATACCGTACTAGTACGGTGCAAATACCGTACTAGTACGGTGTTTTATTTGATGGCTTCTCTCCTCTTTTGTGGTATTAATTCATTAAACCCACTTTTTATGTCAAGACATTATCAAATTCCAGATGCTGATATGTTTCAGCAGTCGCGTGTAGTGCGCGAATTTTTTCTTTTAGACAAAGCTGCTTTTCAAGCAGCGGTACCCACCTTTGCCGACCCCTTTGGGGCGGATTGGCTCACGAGCATACAAGCGAGTGAAGCCTACGAAACCGATGAAACCCGAACAGACATCCAACATCAGGAGACGGAAGAGGTACTACAACTAATGGCCGAAGCACGAAAAACGTACAACACGGCCAAGCTCTATGTCAAACTTGCATATGCCGACAACCAGAGCAACTTTAACCGTTTTGGATTTAACGATTACGAAGCAGCCGCCAACTCTCAAGCCAAAATGGTGGTGTTTTTGCGCAATCTTTATAAGCAATGCAATGCTGACAGTGCCCTTTTTGTAACCAAAGGATGGAACCTGCCTGCTATTGCAGCTATTGAAACACTGGCCAATGATTTAGCCGCCAACAATACCGACCAGGACTTTATGATTAAAGATTCGTCATTAGATACACGCAGTCGTGTAGACCAATACAATGCCACTTTTGAGTTTTGGGAAAAGGTAAACATGGCCAGTAAAGTGGTATTTTATGACGACCCGCTGAAACTGAACATCTATAACCTGCCCGAAGGCCCACAGCCCGATCCGGATATTAACCTGAAAGGCAAGGTGATTGACAGCACAGGCGGTGCACCGCTGAAAGGTGTAACGGTGGTGGTAAAGGAGCTGTCTGTTGAAACAGTAACCAACTATGCCGGCAACTACAATTTTGTGAGCATACCGGCAGGCAGCTACACTTTATCCTTTTTACTTTCAGGCTATACTACACAGGAAATACCGGTTACCATTTTGGCCAGCGGAGTGGTGGTGCAGAATGTGAGCCTGGTGGTGTTGTAAACTTTTGGGGTTTATGTGTGGCGCCCCCGCAAAAGCGGGGGCGTTTTTTTTTGTTTGATTTGAGAACTATCAAAGAATTGGTAAGCCACTTATAATTATTAATAGGCCATAAAAATGCACCCTATTAGATTGTTTTTATAACATTGCGTATTGTTTTTCGTTTAATATAGCATAAAAAAGGGGCAATATGATAAAACTTGAAAGGATACATGTAAAGAACTACAAGAACATTGCCGAGGCTGATTTGCCTCTTGGGCAAATGAATGTGGTAGTGGGCGAAAACAATGCGGGGAAGAGTAATTTGCTGGAAGTGATACCACTTTTAAACCACCTCATATATGGACCGGTAAATGAAATTAAGAGTGGGTTTCTAATGGGTGGCTTTTTTAAAAATTTCAATTCCATTGCTGACGTTAAATACCCTATTATCCGTAGCCTTCTCGGGCTCAGATTAGAATTTTCCGATTCAGATCTTCTATATAGCTATAACCTCGAGTTAGAAAGTTTGCCAAAAGATGAAGCTGATTTTCTAACTATTCTGAGCATTTCAAAAGAAAGTCTTTTTTACAAACCGCGTAACAAAACAGGCAAGGCCATCCGGATTTTTGAGCGTAAAAAAAATAAGGTGGAGTATGGAGAGGGGATTAAAAAGATAGAGATTATTGAAAATATAGAAGACCATGTCAGCGTAATCAATTTGCTATCTATCATTTCGCGCTCAAAAAACATACTGGATGAATACAAGCAAGCAATAAATGCACTGCGGATGATTATTGCCTCCGATATTTTCTATTTCTCGCCACACTTGCTAAAAGATAGGAATGCAACTTTTGATAACAAGAGTAGGCTTGCACATTATGATATATCGGCAGCAATTGCACACATGAAATTCATACAAGAAGACTGGGAGGCGTTTAAGCTAGCTTTAAGTAGTA
>CAYQRR010000092.1:0-1590 GCA_964419635.1 uncultured Chitinophaga sp.
ACCAACAGATGCAACCACAACACAAAACAGACTCGCCTCCGACACCGGAGGCGAGCCTGTTTTAGGCCAAAAAGGAGATTATTTTTTGAGCAGTGCCCAACTTGAAAGTCCACTGCTTTTTACAACGGTTTCATACATCACTTCAAACCCAAGCTTTTTGTAAATGAGCACATTTTGAGGGTCTTCGGTTTTTAACCAAAATTCATTTAGGCCTTTTTGTTTCATATCGTAAATGCTTTGCTCTATCAAGCGTCTGCTATAACCTTTACCTCGTGCAGCCTTCTCTACCCCAACACACCAGAGATATCCAAACTTCTCTCTGGAATTTTTCTTTATCCAGGTTTCCGTTACAGCATCATGGTGCATCAAGCGGAGCGTGGCCGGTAAGCCAATTTGGAAGGGAATAGCCCACATGCCTGATTTAATTTCACGAAATACACCTAAAGGAAAGTTATTGCCCGAGAGCCAAATGAGTGCGCCTTTTTGGTCAGGAGATACGAGCACTCCTCCATACAGGGATGCCGCTTGGGAACAATAATGGTAAAGTTGCAACAAATTTTTGCAGCGTTGCTCTTCGGAACATTCCTTAAAGGCGTACTTCATTAAAGGGTAATGGAGAAAGGAGTCGGCTAGAATTTTTGCAGCCTGATTGGTAGTAGACATGGTGTCAAAATAGCGCTTTCATTATTGTTTGTATAGAAATTGTAAACATGCCGTTGCTCTTTATTATTTTCAACACAACCAAAACAAGGATATGGCAAAAATACAATTAGCAAAAACCGATACACGTGCTCCCAAAAAGCTTCAGAAAGAAGCAATTAAAAAGGAGACCCAGAAATTCATCTTTAGAATGGAGGAATTGCAAAATCTGATGTACGCAGAAAGTAAACATGCCTTGTTGGTGGTTTTGCAGGGAATGGATGCATCCGGGAAAGATGGTGTAGTGAAGAATGTTTTTACGGCTGTAAATCCGATGGGATGTCGTGTAATCGCATTTAAGAAGCCAACTGAGCCAGAAATGAAAAATGATTTTTTATGGCGTGTGCATGCACAGGTGCCGGAGAAGGGCATGATTCATATTTTCAACCGTTCACATTACGAAGATGTGCTCATACAACGTGTTCATCATTGGGTAGATGAGGCTACTGTCCTTCAACGGTTTCAGCACATTAACCATTTTGAAAAACTGTTACAGGATACAAACACGCATGTGCTCAAGTTTTATCTGCACGTTTCAAAAGAAGAGCAATTAGCCAGACTCAGAGAGCGCATGAGCGATAGAACAAAAATGTGGAAGCATAATGATGCGGATATGCGCGAGCGCGAGCTATGGAATGATTACCGAAAAGCCTATGAAAGTGTTTTCGAAAATTGCGCATCTAGCGCACCCTGGCATATCATACCGGCCGACCAAAATTGGTATAAGGAATATTTAATCGCCAAAAAGGTAGTGGAAACGCTAGAGGCCTTGAAGATGAAATTCCCGGGTTTAAAAAAGGAGGAGTAATCTTTGCTTATATGCTGGACAAAAAGGTATGGATGTCGTGATATGCTTGCATCGCTGCCTCATCCACTAAGGGTGTGTTTATA
>CAYQRR010000092.1:1600-5499 GCA_964419635.1 uncultured Chitinophaga sp.
TTATAAATCCGTGAAACAAGCCTTTGTATTCTTTGTAAGTGGCTGGTGTTCCTGCCGCCAATAATTGTTCGTAATATTTCCGGCCATCATCTAATAGCGGATCCAGCGAAGCTGTTAACACAAAAACCGGTGGTAATCCGCTGTGGTCGGTTTCGTAACAGGGCGATACGCTCGGTATACACCGATCTTCCGGGCGCGGGGTATACTTTTCGCGAAACCATATCACGGTTTCTTTTTCCAGTAAAAATCCTTTTCCATTTTTATCAATAGAAGGATTATTGAGTTTACCATCAATCCAAGGATAGATGAGCACCTGTGCGCGAAGCGGTATGCCTTCTTTTTTGCAACGGTGAGCCATACAGGCCGATATGTTTCCACCAGCGCTATCGCCCATTACCACCATGTCGGCTGAATTGCCACCATACGATGCAATATTTGCTTGCGTCCATTGCAATGCATGAAATGCATCTTCATGTGCGGTAGGGAAGGTGAATTCCGGGGCGAGCCTGTAATCGACTGATACTACTATGCAGTTATTCATGGAGCAAATTCTGCGGCATACCAAATCGTGCGAGTAAAGGCCATATAACACAAATCCTCCACCATGATAATATAGGATTACGCGTTGGTTTTTGGCCGTGCCGTTGTTATAAATTCGAACGGGAACACCATTCGCATTTACATCTTGCACGGAGGCAATTGATATTTTTTTGTCGTAGATGAAACTGCCGAGCGCAGCGGCCCTGTCCGACTTTTTTCGAAGTGCAGCAATATCTACAGTACTAGAGGCGTCAATGGGTTTGCGAAACTTTGCAAAGAGTAATACCAGTTTTATTTTCCAATTCATAACATGGAAAGTAGAAAAAGCGATTACTTACCAAATACTTCTGCGGCCAATTTCTGATCATGGCCATATATGTCGTTTCTGAAATTCAGCTTTCCATCATGGCTGACCCATGCTGTAAAATAGCCGATAAACACAGGCACCGAAGGCTTTACGCACACATACTTTTCTTCTCCGGCATTCATCCATTCCTTTATCTTTTCGGGCGTAATGGAGGTATCATTTCTTAGAAGATAATTGGCCAGTTTTTCAGGTTCCGAGAGCCGGATACATCCATGGCTAAAGGCACGGTTGGTTTGTTCGAAAAGATACTTGGCTGGGGTATCATGCATGTAAATGTTGAAGTGATTCGGAAACAAAAATTTTACCAGGCCCAGCGAATTGTTTTTGCCGGGTTTTTCCCGAATGGTAAAAGGGACGCCACGAGAGTATTTTTTCCAGTTTATACTATATGGACTAATTTTTTTGTTACCGGCCAAAACCTCCATGTTTTTGCGCGTTAAATAGCCCGGATTCTTTTTTAAGATGGGAAGCATTTCTTTTACAATAATGCTTTGTGGTATGTTCCAATACGGGCTGAATACTACGGTTGTTAACTCATCTGAAAAAATCGTAGTGGCGTTTGCTTCTTTGCCCACCACAACACTCATACTCCAGAGGGGGTTTCCGTTTTCCATCACATGTAGTGTAAATTCCGGAATATTCACCAGCAAATAATTAGATGCCAGACTATCCGGTACCCATCGCATGCGCTCCATGTTGATTATCATTTGCTTTATTCGTTCTTGCACAGAAACATTCATGCTTAGACGAGTTGACTTATCCAATACACCACTTGGCGGAATGCCCATCCGTTTTTGCAGCGATATCAAACCCTTTAATACAACCGAATCAAACGTGTTGCTGCTGGTAGCAATCGCTATATCTTCGGAGAGCAGCAGATATTTTTTTAAGGATTGAACCACCACCGAGCTATCTCCTAACTTCAGGAGTTTAGCAGTAGAGTCAATATTCGGGAATCCTCCGCTTAGTTCAATTTGTCGGTATTTCAGTAAGGCTGTTTTAATGGCGCGGTAATAATCATTTACGGGTTCGTAGACAGAATAAGAAGTATCCGATTCAATGAGTGTGTTCAAAAGCAAAGAGTAGTTTTTCTTCTTTCTTGGGATATACCATTCCAGGTCGCGGAGTTGTGCATCGGAGCCATAGTATTCTTTGGTGGCGTATTTAAAAAAGGCGGCAGTCATGCTCACCTCCAACAGTGACTTTTGAGTAGAATTTTGTTTCAGATATTGGGCATTTAACTCGCTACTATCTATAACCGATAGTAGAGCTGCTGAAAGCAGCGTAGTGTCGCGAAACAGGGATGAGAAATCTTTTAATCGGTGCAAAAAACTCTTTGCTTGTACGCTAAGCGAATCACCGGCAAACCAAGCCGCCTGATAATTTCTACGGATATAAAATGCACTGATATCCTTCGAAAATATCTGTAGAGTAGTATCCTGCGCTAAAAATTTTTGCAGGAAGAAACTATCTACAATTACAGCACTGTAATTTTCTGCAGTATACACCGTAGTATCCTGCAACAGTATAGTAGGTTCTTTATTAACGGAATGCTTACAGCCCCCTAGCTGAAATGCGTACACGAAGGCGGTCAAAAGAACAAGAAAACTCTTCATTTAGCTGATGGAGAATATTATTTGGCGTAAATGTATAGCAATGAGCCATTCGCCAAAACAGGGGCTACCTCCTCAATTAAATCGGTGGGTAATGCGGGGCAACCAAAACTTCTGCCGAGGCGTCCGTGCTGTTGCACAAATTTTTCGCAGACATAATCGGCACCATGAATAATAATCTCACGGGCGCGTGCATTGTCGTTCAGGTTTTTCTCCAAACCGTTTAGGAGCACTGCAGTGCCATGCTTTGGGCTGTTGATGATAGCGCCCACACTAAAAAAACCAAGCGAACTTTGAAGCGAAGATGGTTCGTTGGAGAAATGACTGGCCATTAGTTCTCCCGAGTTCTTGCCATGGGCTACCAGCGATTGATAGAGCAATTTTTTCTGTTCCAAATCAATAATAAAAAACCGCTTTTGATTCGATGGCTTGCTAAAATCGCACACTGCCAGCAGCGGTTTTTCGGGTTTGTATTTTTCATATCCCTCGTAGGAACGGCTAAAGGCATCAAAGGATAATGTGTTTTCCAAACCGCAATCGGTGTAAAGTTGGTGTATTGAACTCTCCGGCTTTGTTTTGCTATTAATCGATTTCTCTCCCAGCCAATAAAAACTGAGCAGAAAGACGGATACGAAAAGCAAGGTCAGCAACTTGTTCATAGGCGTTTTCTTAATCGATGCATCTTTGCAAAAGTAATTCAAGTATTAGTAAGGACGACAATTGCCGGTTCGGTACATGTATATTTTCCAACTGTTTAACATCTAGTATCCGAATAGATGATGAAGATCACCGATTGTGCTAATTTTTTTCACTTGGAGAAACGGGCATGCTTACTACTATCGCAGGGTCAAAACGATTTTTCATGTGTGGTCGTTTTGGTGTTTAATTAGGAATAGTGCATCCATTCATTTGGAGAGGCCCGTTACCAAAAAGTAACGGGCTTTTTTTGTTATGGTAAATTCGTTATTTCAACCGCTAAATTATCTGCTATGCCACTAAAAGGAGGAGCGTTCGTTACAGACGAAACTCATTACAACGATGTTTTTTTACCTGAAGACTGGACCGAAGAACAGTTGATGATTCGCGACATGGTCAAGGATTTTTGCCTGCAGGAAATTCATGGTTTGGGAATAGAAAAAGCAGCTGCACTCGATGCCTCTAAAGACCTGGACTTGATTGTTTCCATGCTGGAAAAATCGGCTGAGTTGGGTCTTTGTGGCCTTTCCATCGATAAAGAATATGGTGGCATGGATCTTGACTTTAATACAGGGCTCTTGTTTGGCGAAGCTATATCACTGGGCTTTTCTTTTGCAACCACTATAGGCGCACAAACTTCTATCGGTTCGTTGCCCATTGTGTTTTACGGCACTCCGGAGCAG
>CAYQRR010000092.1:5509-8403 GCA_964419635.1 uncultured Chitinophaga sp.
ACTGTCTTACAGAACCCGGGGCAGGTTCCGATGCCAATTCCGGAAAAACAAAGGCTACACTCAGTGCCGATGGCAAAACCTATTTGCTCAACGGCCAAAAAATGTGGATTACCAACGGTGGCTTTGCCGATATCTTTATTGTGTTCGCAAAAATTGAAGATGATAAAGACCTTTCCGCATTTATTGTCGAAAAGGCTTTTGGTGGCATCACTTTGGGCAAAGAGGAAAAGAAACTGGGAATAAAAGGTTCTTCCACGGTGCAGATTTTCTTTAATAACTGTCCGGTGCCGGCTGAGAATCTACTGTCAAAAAGAGGCGAGGGATTTAAAATTGCTTTGAACATATTAAATACCGGCCGAGTTAAGCTTTCTGCCGGGGCGATTGGTGGTAGTAAGTTTGCAACGACCCGAGCAGTTGTGTATGCTAATCAACGCGAGCAATTCGGAAAGCCCATCAGTTCCTTTGGCGCCATGCAATATAAAATCGGAGAAATGGTAACCCGCACTTTTGCTACCGAATCCGCCATCTATCGCACCGGACACAACATTGATTTAAAGCAACAGGAATTGGTACAACAAGGCATGGATAAAAGTGAGGCGAAGTTACTTGCTGTTCGCGAATATGCAGTGGAAGCAGCCATATTGAAGGTATCTGGCTCCGATGTGGTAGATTATGTGGTGGACGAAGCATTGCAAATCCACGGGGGAATGGGCTACGCAGTGGAAACCGGTATTGAAATGGGCTATCGCGATGCACGCATCACCAGAATTTATGAAGGAACGAACGAGATAAACCGTTTGCTATCAGTAGCGGAACTTACCAGACGTGCCTTAAAAACAAAAGAAGTGGACTTAATGGGGGCGGGCAAAAAATTGCCGGCATTGTTCTTAAAGCAGTTGCTCCCCTTTAAGAGTAGTGGTAGTTTTGATGAAGAAAGTCGAATTGTCAAAAATCTTAAAGCTTCTTTTCTACTTATTTCCGGAGCTGCCGGAAATAAACTGCGGGAGAAAATGGTCGATGAGCAGGAGATTGTCATGAATCTGGCTGATATATTAGCCGAAGCCTACATCTGTGAGTCGCTTTTGCTTCGCGTGCAAAAATTAAACGAAAAGAAGGGTTACGATGCAGAGGCCCTAGAGGTGCAGAAAAAACTGTTACAGTTGTATTTGCATGAGGCACTCGATAAAGTGCGCAAGGCTGGTAAAGATGCAATTGCAGCATATGCTTCCGGCTTTGAAAAGAGTATAATGTCTTGGCTCTTTGGTCTGCTTGTGCCTACCTATAACGTGAATGCAAAAGAGCTGCGAAGAACTGTAGCCGGTTATGCCATTCGTAAAAATGCTTATCCGTTTATTGGTTGATGTATGAAAAGCCTGCTCAGTTTTGTTTCGCTTCTGCTGATTAAGGGTATATCGCGTTTGTTTTATCGCTATGAGATTAAATGGCCTAATAACAATCCGGATATTCAATGGGATAAAACACGACTCATTGTGTTGCTCAATCACACCTCTCTGCTCGAGATTTTGTATTTGGGATTTCTACCCGTTTCGTTTTTGAGAATGCTCTCCAAGCGCATGGTAGCTCCGGGTGCCGACAAAACATTGAATCGTCCGTTTGTGGGTGCACTCTTTAAAATCTTCAGCCCTGGAATGGTATCTATTAGTAGAAAACGCGACAATACCTGGCAGCAGTTTATGGATGCTATCTACGATGATTCAATCATTGTTATTATTCCGGAAGGCCGAATGAAACGGAAAAACGGATTGGACCTGGACGGTAATAAAATGACTGTAAAAAGTGGTATAGCTGATGTGCTTCAGGGATTGCAATCGGGTCAAATGATTATTGCCTACAGCGGTGGCCTGCACCACGTGCATGTGCCGGGCGAAAAAAGCTACCATGTTTTCAAAACGCTAAAGATGAACTTGGAAACCGTAGACATAGCGGATTACAAAGAGCGTTTTGGTGAAGCGGTTGGTAGCGAGAGCTGGAGAAAAAAAGTAATACAAGATTTACAAACCAAGCTGGAAACCAAATTACCTGTTTGGTAAATGGCTACTCCGCCACTACCAGTTTGTGACTTCCATTTCCCATTGCATCCGTTATGTAGAAAACCCCTTGCACGGGGATGGTGAGGTTCGAAAGGAAATTATTCGATACCCCTAATGTGATCTCCTGCAATATTTGCCCTATACTATTCCAGATTATCCATTGACCTGATTTATCTGATTGTAAGGTAAACATGCCATTCGATGGGTTTGGAAAAACAGATAAGGACGGAGTATCATTTGTAGCGTTAAGAGCGGAAGGTCCTGCATTTATGCAATCCGATGTAAACGCGCATTGACCATCGCTGAGTATCAAAGCGTAACTTCCTCCTGTTGCAGCAACGTATTCATAGGAGTTAGAAATACCGGGAGCCGGAGTCAATCCGGGGCAAACTACCCATGTGTAAGAAGATGCTTTGAGTAGGGTGCTAAGCGTATCTCCTAGTATTATGAGTGTCATGTCGGGCCCGTCATAGGTATTTTCGTAGGCACCGATGTCTGTGATAGTAGTTCCTAGATTTTGAGCATTGTAACGGATATTTCCCAGTATATCATGGAGGGGTGCAAAGGTTGATTCTCCCCGGTCTACTGCAGGAGAACAAACCAATACGCGCAGTCCGTCATCTTCTGTTCTCCATAGATTGTCAATACCATCAGCATCGTTACTATCCGCAAATTTTGGATCAGCATTGGTGTTTCCTACGCCCGGTTGCACTGTGGGGCCCTGAACAATAGAATAAGAAACATTTGCAACCTTCGATACTTTGTTGTTGCCATAGTCAATGCAGTTTTGCATGACGGTAGAATCACTGCTTATCCCCCCCCCTGAGCCGCTGGACTGGTTGA
>CAYQRR010000093.1:0-8377 GCA_964419635.1 uncultured Chitinophaga sp.
ATGGTAATTGCAGCAGCAATCGCCTGCCATTGCTTCCTACCAATACCAATCACCTGCCAATGCGATCCGACAGGAACGCTGGATGCTTGATGTAACAGATTTTTAGTGGAAATAGGAATGCCGCCCAGAACGCCCATCACAAAACTGAACACATACGGCTTTTGCAAAAGACCCATATCAATTAATGGTTCTGCATTATTGATGTGGCCATTATCAAACACCTCCATCTCGGGCACGGTGCCTGCTTCTTTCATTTTTTCTAGATAAAACTGGATGTCCGAAAATGGATTTTGGAACACAAAATCGTGGTAAAAAGATTTGGTTTTAGGAGAGTAAATGCCATAATTCATAGAACCCATATTCAGTGCCGCCATATCGGGTTTCAGCGCTACAATGTGCTGAATACGTTCCTCGCGCGAAAGACCCACAGCACCCGTACTGTAATTGATAATCACATCCGGGCAGAGCAATCGAACCTCTTCTCCAATCTGCTGATAGGTTTCAATATCATATGCCGGTGAACCATTGTTCTGCCGGGCATGTATGTGCAATATGCTGGCCCCGGCATCTACCGCCCGCTTCCCTTCCAAAGCAATTTCTTTGGGCGTGTAAGGGATGTAAGGACATTGTGAGCGAGTGGCCAGCACTCCGGTAAGCGATGCGGTGATGACGATTTTTTTTGCCATGTGATTTTGTGCTAATAAAAATGAACGGATAAATTCTTTCTATACATTAACTACCTCCCGGTCCAGTTTGGTTTTCTTTTTTCGGCAAAAGCGGCTATCCCCTCTGCGGCATCCTTTGTCTGCAAAGCATCTCCCAGCATCTGTTTCAAATAACTATGTGCCTCTGCAGCAGGAATGTTTTTAAGGTTGTCGTAAGCCTCCAGACCAATACGAATGGCAGCGGGTGAAAATTGAAAGATTTCAGTGACCAATGCATTTACTTCTTCATCCAAATTTTCCAGACTCACTACTTTACTCACCAATCCGCACTTTTCGGCATCTGCAGCGTTCATCGTTTTAGCCCGTATACAAAAATCTAATGCCTGACGGGGACTCATAATCTGTAACAGGCTATTCATCACCTGAAAGGGAAAAATACCACGCTTAACTTCGGGCAGACTGAAAGTGGCATTACCGGATGCTATCACATGCGTACATCCACACACAATTAAAAAACCACCGGCATATACAGGTGCATGAACGCGCGCAATGCAAGGTTTATAAAGAGAAGCAAACACATCCCCCAACACCACTTCACCTGCAGGCTCCGGAACGGAAGATACGGATGTTTGTTGCTCTCCAGCGAAAGATTTGAGATCGGCACCGGCACAAAACACATCGCCAGTAGCAGCCACAACTACTCCCCATATATCCTGATTGTATTTTGCATAGCTCAAAGCGTAGGACAACTCCTTAAACAACGTTGGATTCAGCGCGTTCTTCTTTTCGGGCCGGTTGAGTGTAATCGTCAGCAGATGATTTTTTTCTTCTACCAGCAGATGGGCGAAAGTATGGTTGTGAAATTGGAGCGCTTGCTCTATCGTATAGTTCATATATTTTATTTTGAACAGTGAAAGTAAAACCTTTGCATCATAAGCAAGCGACAAACAAAGAGCTATCGCATGATTTTAATTACCAATCGGCTGAAAATCTTTTTTAAAAGCGGTGGAGGAATCAATGGCCGGTAGTTGTTGATTATAGTATCCCATTTTATTGGGATGAAAGGACAGTAATTTAGTCCGCGGAGCAAATAATCCACGCAATAATGTCATATAGGAAAACTGAAAGGGATCCGTAGCAATGGCTATTTTTTTGAAACCAAGCTGCCGGGCCATCTTATAACCCAAACGGGCGTTTTGATGGCTGTGTTCTGCCACCGTTTCTGCAAAAGTATGTGTGCTGCTGATGCCCAGCGAATCGGCAAAAATCTTCATAATAGTTCCCTCCACATAAGGGGTATGGACCGCAGCTCCTGAAAAAATAATGTTACGGGCCAATCCTTTATCATAGAGTTCTTTGGCATAAAAAAGACGGGTAGTAAACAGCTCCGGATACTTCACATCTCGGTAAGGATATCCGGGAACCACGATGACATCGTAAGGGGCATTTTTGAGGTTTCTTAGCGTAGTGGCTTCCACTTTTTGGGCCAGTGAACAGCCTTGAAAAGCTAACAGGGTGATGCTAAGCACCAGAAGAAAAAAAATCCTCATGAAGCATCTTTCATTTTGAGCAGTGGAGTGCCGGCCTCCACAAAATTCTTGTCAGCCACATAAATTTCTTCTACCACCGCATCGGTATGCGCTTCGATGGTTGTTTCCATCTTCATAGAACTCATCACCAGAAGAGCTTTACCGGATTGAACCACATCTCCTGCCGCCACTAGCACTTTCACTATCTCACCGGGCATGGGCGCTACATAATTTCCTTTTGCAGCAATCGAATTCCGCTCCGGAAACCGAGGCATAAACCGGAAATGGTAATCATCAGACGATGGGAATTGCAAATAACAATTTTCACCATCCATCACCACAAAAAGCGTGTAGCGGTGCTGATCAATCGTTATGGTAAGTACATTATTATTCAACTCATTCAATTGAACTTTCAATTGCCTTTCTAAAACCTGCACCTGAAATGATTCGGCCCCCAAATGCCTGTAGGCCACAGCTATCGCTTCTCCTCGCCAGTCCAACATCACCTGCAAAGGTTGGTAGAAAACATTACGCCATCCATTCAAAGCAGGTGCATAGAGTGCATCCTTTTTTCGCTCGCTCCAACTATAGAGTACAGCAGCCGTAGCCGCTACGGCAAGCGAATCTTCATCGCGGTCTACCAGCCCTGTGTAAAATCGTTCTATCAGTTTGGTATCAAAAGAACCATCCACAAAAGCAGGATGTTTTATCAATGACTTTAAAAAGTCTTTATTGTTAGGCACACCGAGCAAGACAGTTTCATCCAATGCACGGGTCATGAGCCGAATAGCCTGCGCTCTGTTTTCCTCCACTACTATGACCTTCGCTAACATAGAATCATAGAATGAGCTGATTACACTACCACTTTCAATGCCGGTATCGTAGCGAATACTCTCAATATCACTTTCGTTCCATACCAAGACTGTCCCCGTAGCCGGAAAAAAATTATTCTCCGGAACTTCGGCACACAAGCGGCACTCTATGCTGTGCATGGGCGATTGCTCCATCTGTCTTATATAGTCCGGAATGGGATGCCCTTCAGCAATCTGAATTTGTAAACGAACCAAATCCAGCATGTTAACCATTTCAGTTACCGGATGCTCCACCTGCAAACGAGTGTTCACCTCCAGAAAATAGAAGTTTTTCTCCTCATCCAGCAGGAACTCCACGGTGCCGGCATTCGTATATTTTACAGCAGAAGCAATGGCTACTGCCGCTTCTCCCATTTGCTTTCTCAACTCGTCATTCAAACTGGGCGATGGAGCTTCCTCAATTACTTTTTGATATCTGCGCTGCAAAGAACACTCGCGGTCGCCCAGATGAATATACGTTCCATGTCGGTCGCCTAAAATTTGAAATTCTATATGCTTTGCAATCGGGAAATATTTTTCCATCAGCAAGCTGCCATCTCCAAAACTCTTCTCCGCTTCTCTCTTCGCGGCTTCGAAAGCCTCTTGCAAGCCGACACTATCCTGCACAATTCGCATCCCCTTTCCTCCGCCTCCTGCACTGGCTTTCAGCAATATCGGATAACCGATTTCCTCCGCCTCATATTTAAACCGCCCTATTGATTGGTCAACTCCGTTGTAACCCGGCACTACCGGAACTCCCGCCTTTTTGGCGATTTCTTTTGCCTCGCTTTTGGAGCCTAACTTTCTGATGACTTCAGCCGAGGGGCCAATGAAATTTATTCCCGCATCGGCACATGCTTTTGCGAATGCCGAATTTTCAGACAAAAATCCATAACCGGGGTGTATGGCATCGGCACCACAGCGCTTGGCAGCATCAAGAATTTTATCGGAATCCAGGTAGCTCTCCGCAGGGAGATTACCGCCAAGGGCAATGGCCTCATCTGCAAATTTGACAAACAAGGATTGGCTATCCGCATCGGAATAAACGGCCACTGTAGCAATACCCATGTCGCGGGCGGTACGCAAAATTCGAACTGCTATCTCGCCCCTATTTGCTACCAGTAATTTATGAATCTGCCTCATTTTTTCTTTTGCAACTTACATTCTAAAAACTCCAAATCCGTTCGCCCCTTCAAAACCCGATTGATGGATAACCTGCAGACAAAGCATTAAATAGTTTCGGGTTTCGCGAGGGTCAATAACACCATCGTCCCATACCTGACCGCTCGCAAACCAGGCATTGCTCTGCTTTTCGGCCTCTTTTACCATAAAGCCGGCCATTTGTTTGCCTTGCTCTTCATCATATTCTATTCCTGATTTTTTAGCTGCATCTCGTCCGATGGTTTGCATCACCCCTGCCAATTGCTCAGGTCCCATTACAGCAATTTTTGACTGCGGATAGGAAAATAAAAATCTTGGTTTATAGGCGCGCCCGCACATAGCATAGTTCCCGGCACCATAACTGGCACCGGTAATAATTGTAATGGCCGGTACGGTAGAATTACTGACCGCATTAATCAATTTAGCACCATTCTTAATGATGCCTTCTTCTTCATATTTCTTACCGACCATGAAGCCGGTAATATTTTGTAAAAACAGAAGGGGAGTGTTATTCTGATTGCAAAGCTGAATAAACTGTGCTCCTTTGTTAGCGGCCTCCGAAAAAAGGACTCCGTTATTGGCTAAAATCCCAATCTTATAACCATTGATTCGGGCATAACCGGTTATAAGGGTGCTGCCATAGAGGGGTTTAAACTCAGAAAATTCACTGCCGTCCACAATTCGAGCAATAAGTTCTCGCTGGTCAAAGGGAATCTTTACATCTGCACTTACCACCCCCAATATCTCCTCAGATGCAAACTTGGGTGCTGATAGTTTATCCGGGGCGTTATTCGTTGCCGGAGACTGAAGGTTAGCTAAAATTTCGCGTGCCAACCGAATGCCATCTAAATCATCTTCGGCCATGTAATCGGCCACACCCGAAATGGTGCTGTGCATCAATGCACCACCAAGCGACTCTTCATCGGTTACTTCATTCGTAGCCATTTTTACCAGAGGTGGTCCGGCAAGAAAAACCTTTGCCTCGTTCTTTACCATTATTACATAATCACTCATTCCGGGGATGTAGGCCCCTCCGGCAGTGCTACTTCCAAAAACCACTGATATAGTTGGGATACCTGCCTGGCTTCTGCGGCTAATTTCTCTGAAATTGGTTCCTCCGTAGTTAAATATCTTGGCTTGGTCAGGAAGATTGGCTCCGGCACTCTCCACCATGTTTATCATGGGTAGGCGGTTTTCCATGGCAATCTCTCCTATCCTGATGCCCTTCTGAAGGGTAGCATAATCAATTGCACCACCTTTGATAGTGCCCACATTCGAGTTTAACATACACAATCGGCCGCTCACAAAACCAATACCCGCCACTATGGTCCCTCCGGTTCCAAAACCTTCCGTTCCCCAACCGGCAAACGGGCAAATCTCCATAAAGGGAGAATCTTCATCAAGCATCCATTCTATACGCTCTCTGGCCAACAATCTGCCCGACTTTTTTACACGCTGTATATACTTTTCCTCCCCCTGAAAAAGTGCCTCTTTCTTCTTTAATTCAAGTTCTGCAACCTTATCCAGCATCAGGGTATAATTGCGCTGGTAGCTCTCGCTTCGTTGATTTATCGCTGATTTAAAAACTGACATATTCCGGAATGTAAACGGAAAATAAAAAAGGCTGTCGTTGTGGGACAGCCTTTTGAGAATTTATTCTGAAGCAGAATCTTCTTTCTTTTTAGTAGCGTATCTTTTCTTAAACTTATCGATACGGCCTGCGGTATCCACCAACTTAACTTTACCGGTGAAAAACGGATGGCTCTCGTTAGAAATCTCTAATTTGATTAAGGGATATTCGTTACCATCTTCCCATTTCAAGGTTTCTTTAGTGTTGGCGGTGCTTTTGCCTAACCAGGCTTTATCCAATGAAATATCTTTGAATATTACGGTGCGGTAGTTTGACGGATGAATGTCTTTCTTCATTTTCTATTTTTTTGGGACGGCAAATGTAACCGTGTTTTGCAAATATCAAAAGCCAAGACGAATTATATATGTGCACTCAATAAAAAGGGCAGCGGCTTTGCCGCTGCCCTCTGAAAATCAACACCTTAAAACCTATTCCTGTTTCAATACCTTGAAAGTAGTATGGCGGTTTCCGTCAGTAATGTTAACGAAATAAACACCGGCCGCTTTATCCGCCATTCCAATGTGTGTTTGCAGACTGCTGATGTGGTTAAAGTCTATAACTCTTCCGGCTACATCCGTTAAGGAATATGTCCAGTTTTCCGTTGAGTTAACACTTCCGGATATCTCCAGATTCAGGTTATCTGCAACCGGATTAGGATATACGTTCAGCAACTTAGCAAACTCCAAATCCACAACACCCACGGGAGTTACAAATAGGGAGTCGGAAGACGAAGAACAACCATTAGCCCCTGTAACCACAACTACATACCATCCCTGCTGGCTGGCAGTATACGATTGGTTATTTGCATTAGCAATAAAGTTATTATTCAAATACCATTGATTGCCTACAGCAGCGCTGGAGGTAAGCACATTGCCTGACTGGGTTACAACTGGTGTAGTTGGTTTAGCATTTACTACCACACTTACTGTCCCCGGTGCACTATTGCATCCGTTTACCGAAACCACTACAGAGTAGGTACCTGAGTTGGCAGCGGTTGGATTAGCAATAGCAGGATCTTCTATTGTAGCAACAAAAGCGTTCGGTCCACTCCAACTATATGTAGCACCACTTACTGTTGGAGCATTAAGTTGCAATACGCTTCCTTCACACACCGGGGAATTAGCAGTAGCCACCGGTGCCGAAGGAATTAGTGTTACCACCATACCAATTGGAGTAGAAGTAACGGTAGCAGGTGAAGCGCATGTTTCGCTCGATGTAAAGAAGCAAGTGATGGCATCTCCGTTATTTAATCCGGTAGCGTTAAAGCTGGCAGCGTTAGTGCCTTGATTTACACCGTTTACCTTCCACTGGTAAACAGGTGAAGAACCGCCATTGGTGGCTGTGGCCAGGAAGGTAACCGGGGTGCCTGCACAAACGCTGGTTCCGGGTGTTGCCGATACACTAATCGTAGGTGTTACACTGGTGGAAACGTTCATGGTTATGCTGTTTGAAGTAACATTAGCCACAGTAGCACAGGCAGCATTTGAGGTTAATATGCATGTAACTACGTCTCCAAAAGATAGCGAAGTAGAACTAAACAAAGAGGAGTTGCTACCTGCGTTGGAGCCATTCACTTTCCATTGATAGGCCGGTAATGAACCACCGTTGGTCGCTGTAGCCGTAAATACTACGTTGCTACCGGAGCAAACGGTTGTGCTTGAAGTGGCGATAGAAACAGACGGTGTCACCACTGCAGAAACGGACACAGTCACACTGTTAGAGGTAACCGTAACACCATTCGCACACTGTGAAGAAGCTGTCACAACACAAACTACAACATCACTGTTATTAAATGAAGAAGATGTGTAAGTGGATGCATTGGCTCCCACATTTACACCATTTACTTTCCATTGGTAGCTAGGCGTAGTTCCGGCATTGGTGGCTGTAGCAGTGAAAGCAACAGGTGTCCCCGTGCAGATGCTTGGTGTAGTAGTAGAAATACTTACAGCCGGTTGCAGCGCAGAAGTTACCGTGATTGTAATTGTATTGGAGTTTGCTGTAGTAGGCGATGCACATGCCGCATTAGAAGTAAGGGTGCAACTTACCACATCATTATTACTCAATCCGGAGGTAACAAATGTAGCGCTGTTGGTACCTGTTCCTATACCATTCACTTTCCATTGGTAAATCGGTGAAGGGCCGCCATTTACAGGGGTGGCAGTAAAAGTAACGGGTGAACCTGCACAGATATTGGTTGCACTCGCAGCAATACTGATAGCCGGAGTAACAGCACCACCTGTAGTGGTAATAGTTAAGCTATTGGATGTAGCAGTGGTAGTGGTAAGGCAATTTGCATTGGAAGTGAGTATCACCGTTACAACGTCTCCGTTAACAAGTGTTGATGTTGTAAACGATGCAGCATTTGTTCCCGCATTGTTTCCGTTTACTTTCCATTGGTAGGCAGGTGCAGCACCACCGTTAGTTGGGGTGGCTGTAAATGTAACCGATGAGCCGCTGCATACAGTTGTATTCGGTGTGCTGATTGTAACGGATGGTGTAACATTCGCGTTGACAACGGCCGTAATTTGATTAGAAGTAACC
>CAYQRR010000094.1:0-8270 GCA_964419635.1 uncultured Chitinophaga sp.
GAGTAAGGAGATGCGCGCAGAATCGGAAAGCGTAATAGCTTGCGATAGAAGATTCGATAACAAGAAAATCAGTAGGAGAAGTTTCCGCGATATCATTTTTGAATGTAAAGTTCTTTGGGTTAGGGCTATCCGGATGGGAACTGCTTTTCTAAAGCACAATATTGCACTAGAGCGCTTCTTTAATGTCGAATAAAAAGGAACGTATTTTTTTTAATCGCTCTACGATTTGCAATTTCTTCTGCTCTGAACTTAACTTGCTTTTCAATTGAGCTTTGGCACCATCAATCGTGTAGCCCTTTTCTTTCACCAGCAGATAAATCAATTTAATATTTTGCAGGTCGGTGCGGGTGAACAGCCGGTCCCCTTTGGCGTTTTTCTTAGGTTTCAGTATGTCAAACTCTTTTTCCCAATAGCGTAATGTAGAAGGTGGAACGTGCAACATCTCCGATACTTCGCCAATAGAGAAATAGTGTTTTTGATACGCTTCTTCCATTAGTCAAGGGTTTGTCCCGGTGAGTTACTCATTTCAATCATTTTAGCGTAGTCGGCATCCTTTAGGTCGTTGTAGTAGTAATAAGCGGGGTTCACCGCGTTATTGTTTTTCAATACCTCATAGTGCAAGTGGGGCCCGGTCGATTTGCCGGTGTTGCCGGTGTTCCCAATCACATCACCGCGTTTTACCTTTTGGCCTACCCTTACCTTAAATCGCGATAAGTGTGCATACCGCGTCTTGTAACCATAGCCGTGGTTTACCACTATTTCGTTGCCGTATCCGCCATAGCTGTAATTTACTGTTTCCACCACACCATCGCCCGTTACATATACTTCGGTTCCCACACTACAGGTAAAATCCATACCGGCATGAAATTTCGTTATTTTATATACCGGGTCAATCCTCCAACCAAAACCGGATGCCATGCGGTTAAGTTTTTTGTTCAAAATGGGTTGGGTAGAGGGGATAGATGCCAACATGTTTTGTTGATTTTTAATCAGATCGGCTATTACATCGTAGCTCTTGCTTTGCAGGGCCATTTGTTTGCGAAGTTTATCTGTTTTAATGGCCAGGTCTTTCATAAGTTCACCGTTATCGTATTTATCCAGAAATCTGTATTTGTTGATGCCGCCTGAGCCTACTTGCCAAATATCATCGCTGATAGGTTCTGCTTCAAACAATACTCGATAAATGTTACCATCGCGATAATGCAAATCGCCCATCACAGAATTTAGCCGGTCCACCTCTCGGCTCAAGATGGCGTATTGGTCTTTCATTTCATTGAGTTCCGCCTTCAAAACCTTCTCTTTGGGGGAGTCAAAAAAGCGATAGTATATTGTGGAAATTACGAGCGAAAAAACCAATGCTGCAATCAAAAAGCCCACCGCCCGGATAATACGCGTTCCCCAGCTCACCACCGCTTTTTCAAAACTGAGTGTCTGCGTATTGAAAACGTATTTTTCCTTCTTTTTAAAAATAGCCATAGGCGAAGGCAGACAAGAAGCCTGCTGAGTGCTCGGTTTTTTTATTTTCGTCCGCTCGAAAATAGAAGCATTTTTCATTTATAGAATTGAGGTATGACAAGTAGCGCCATCCGAAAGGCTTTTTTAGATTTTTTTGAAAGCAAAGGACACAAGATTGTTCCCAGCGCACCCATTGTGGTAAAGAATGATCCTACCCTCATGTTTATCAATAGTGGTATGGCTCCGTTCAAAAATATTTTTCTGGGTAATGAACCCATTAAATACAAGCGCGTAGCCGATACCCAAAAATGTTTGCGTGTAAGTGGTAAGCATAACGATTTGGAAGAAGTAGGAGTAGATACCTATCACCACACTATGTTTGAAATGCTCGGCAATTGGAGTTTTGGCGATTACTTTAAAAAGGAGGCCATTGAGTGGAGTTGGGAACTGCTGACCAAGGTATATGGTTTAGAAAAAGACAGATTGTATGTTACGGTATTTGAGGGCGACAAAAAAGAAAGCCTTGCCTTTGATCAGGATGCCTATGAGGAATGGAAGAAATGGATTGCCGAAGACCGCATATTGAAAGGGAATAAGAAAGATAACTTCTGGGAGATGGGCGATACCGGTCCTTGTGGACCTTGTTCGGAGATTCACATTGACTTACGTAGCGATGAAGACCGCAAAAAGATTGACGGCAAAAGTTTGGTAAACGCCAGCCATCCGCAGGTAATTGAAATTTGGAATAACGTGTTCATGGAGTTTGAACGCAAAGCCGATGGCTCGCTGGTAAAACTCGCCAAACAGCATGTGGATACAGGAATGGGCTTTGAACGTTTGTGTGTAGCCATCCAAAAAAAGACCAGTAATTACGATACAGATATATTTCAGCCAACGATCAAATTTCTATCCGAAAAAAGCGGGCACACATACAAGTTTACGGCACCTGTCTTGGCAGATGGTAAGGTTGAAGGCACACTGAGTGAAGAGGAGAAGAAAGACATAGCACTGCGTGTAGTGGCTGACCACATACGCACTATTGCCTTCACTATTGCCGATGGACAATTACCAAGCAACAATGGTGCAGGTTATGTGATTAGAAGGATTCTGCGCAGAGCAGTTCGTTATGGATATTCCTACTTGAATTTTGAGCAGCCATTTTTGTGTGAGTTAGTCCCAATGATAGCCAACCAGTTTGCTGATATTTTCCCGGAGCTAAAAGCGCAAGAAGGTTTTGTGACGAACGTGATTCGTGAAGAGGAGACCTCCTTCCTTCGCACTCTTGCTAACGGAATTAAACGCATTGACTCACTCACCGGTATTGATGGCAAAACGGCTTTTGAATTATTCGACACTTACGGCTTTCCACTTGATCTCACTAAGTTGATTGCTGCTGAAAAAGGCTGGACCGTAGACGAAGATGGTTTCAACAAAGAAATGGCTGCTCAAAAACAAAGAGGGAAAGCCGATGCTACCAAAGAACAAAGCGATTGGGTGAATGTGGGCGAAGAGGTAAAGACCGATTTTATTGGTTACGATTTCACCGAAGCTGATGCGCAGGTGGTGAAGTATCGCAGCATTAAGCAAAAAGATAAAGAGTTGTTTCAACTCGTGCTGGACAAAACACCTTTCTATGCCGAGAGCGGAGGACAGGTGGGCGATACCGGCTATATTGACTTTTCCGGTGAAAAAATTGAGGTGCTGGATACAAAGAAGGAAAACGATTTGATTGTTCACCTTGTCAAGAAACTTCCGGCCAGGATAGACGTGGCTGCTCATGCTAAAATAAATTACAACAAGCGTAGTGATACCATCAAGAATCACTCAGCCACTCACTTGCTGCAGGCGGCACTGCGTCAGGTACTGGGTTCGCATGTACAGCAAAAAGGCTCGTTGGTCAATGCCGATGCGCTTCGTTTCGACTTTTCTCATTTCAGCAAAATGACCGATGAAGAAATGGCTAAGGTGGAGCTGATAGTGAATGAGAAAATTATGGAGAACGTTTCGTTAGATGAAAGAAGAAACGTGCCGATTGAGGAAGCCAAAGAAATGGGCGCTACTGCACTTTTCGGGGAGAAATACGGAGACTTTGTGCGCGTTATTACTTTCGATCAAAAATTTAGCCGCGAGCTATGCGGAGGAACGCACGTAAAAAGCACCGGGCAAATCGGCTTGTTTAAAATAACCTCGGAGGGTTCGGTGGCCAGCGGTGTTCGCAGAATTGAAGCCGTCACCGGAAAGAAGGCAATAGAACTGGCTAATTCGGCAATTAGTGAATTAGCGAGTGTGCGGGTTGCGCTCAACAATTCTAAAGATTTACTGAAGAGTATAGATTCATTAAAGTCTGAGAATGACGAACTGAAAAAGCAGTTGCAGCAATTTGAAGATAAAGCAGTAGCCGAAACAAAGAACGCTATACTGGCTTCCATGCAGACACTGGGGGCCACCAGATTTTATGCATCTGCCGATGTGCCATTGAACTCAGTAGAAGCGCTTCGCAAAGCAGGTATTCAATTGGCGAACGAACTTCAGGACAATTTTGTATTGCTACTTTCTGCCGAAATCAATGGCAAACGTTCGGTTCATTTACGTATTGCCACTTCGCTGAGCATTAATGGCAATCAACTACTCAAAGAATTGGCGCCTGGTATTAAAGGTGGGGGTCCGGCCGATTTTGTACAGGCCAGTGCGGGTAGCCTAACCGAAGTGGAAGAGTTGATTCAAAAATTACGGACTAAGTTTACAGTATAAATGAGCGATAATAAATACGATAAATACGAAGTGATTGTGGGCTTGGAAGTGCATGCGCAGCTTTCAACGCAGAGTAAAATGTACTGTGGTGATTCTGCCGCTTTTGGTGCTTCGCCCAATACACAGGTGAGTCCCTTGTCGTTGGGGCATCCCGGCACCTTGCCGGTAGTAAACGAATCGGCTATTGAATATGCCGTGCGTATGGGCTTGGCTACGCACTCACAAATCCGATACGAAAATCAATTTGCCCGAAAGAATTACTTCTATGCCGATTTGCCGAAAGGATATCAGATTACCCAAGATAAAACGCCCATCTGCACGAATGGTTACATTGCCTTTGAGGTGAATGGAGAAAAGAAAAAAGTGCAGTTGACCCGTATTCACCTGGAGGAAGATGCCGGAAAATCAATTCACGATATTGACCCGTATTTCACCCTGGTAGATTTGAACCGTGCCGGCACACCGCTCATTGAGATTGTCAGCGAGCCGGATATCCGTAGTGGTGACGAGGCGATGGCTTATTTGCACGAGGTGCGCAAACTGGTGCGATATTTAGATATCTGCGATGGTAACATGGAAGAAGGCAGCATGCGTTGCGATGCCAATATTTCGGTACGCTTAAAAGGAACTGCTGTTTATAACCCACGCAGCGAAGTAAAGAACATGAACAGTATGCGCAATGTAAAGCGCGCCATTGAGTTTGAATTTATCCGTCAGGTAGATGCATTGGAGGCAGGAGAAAAATTGGTGCAGGAAACACGTGGATTTGATGCCATTAAAGGAATTACGCTCTCGCAACGGAGCAAAGAACATGCGCATGACTATCGTTACTTTCCGGAGCCCGACTTGCCACCGGTGTATGTTTCCGAAGCCTATATCGCTACCGTTAAATCAGCCATGCCTAAACTTTCGGCTGAGCTCAAGGAAGAATATATGAACCAATACGGCCTGCCGGAATATGATGCGCGGCTTCTTAGTGACGATAAGTTTACCTCCGGCTACTTCAATAGCTTGCTCGCTGCTACCGGCAACGCCAAAGCGGCAGCGAACTGGATGCTGGGCCCCGTAAAAAACTATCTCAACGAGCAGGGGCTGGAGATTCAAAATTTTCCGCTCACCCCCGATAAAATTGCTGCACTCATCAAGATGATTGATGAAGGCAAGACTAACTTTTCGGTGGCCTCCACTAAAATTTTTCCCGAGGTAGCTGCTTCCGGAAAAATGCCGATGACCGTTGCTGAAGAGATGAATCTCTTACAGAGCAGTGATGAGGGACACATTCAACAATTGATTGCCGAAGTTTTGGCAAAATATCCCGAAAAGGTAGCGGAATACAAGGCGGGTAAAAAAGGATTGCTAGGTTTGTTTGTGGGTGAGGTGATGAAAGCCAGCAAAGGGAAAGCGGATCCTAAATTGACCAATAAACTAATGATGGAAAAGCTGGAAGCTTAGCCTATTAACCCTTTATAAAAACGTAATCATTCTATTAATTCATAAACTATCCCATGCGCAAACTAACCGCACTTATCGCACTTATCACTGTATTTTCTTCCTGCAATGTTATCGGAAACAGCGATAAATATTCTATTGAAGGCACACTTAAAAACCATCCTGCCAAATCCATTAAGCTTGAAAAGCTGGGCTTGCAAGAACTGGTCGTGGTAGATTCATCAGTTGTGGATGATAAAGGAGCTTTTAAAATGGAAGGTGTTTCGGAGAAAGGTTTTTATCGTTTAAAACTGGATGAAAAAACCTATTGGCTCTTCTTATTGGAACCGGCCAAATACAAAGCCGAGATAGATTTAGCGAACCAAACTGAGGCCTTTAAAATTACCGGCTCACCGGACAATGAAGAGTTTCAGGCGGCATTCAAAAAGATGAATGAAACCCAAAGAGAAATCAGTATGTTGAAATACACGTATCAGTTTTTTATGCAAAGTGGTGCCAGTCGCGATTCCATCAACGCCATTGAGCAGAAGTTAAACGAAGTGGCCAAGAATTTTGAGACGGTATGTATGTCGGGTGCCAAGTCAGCCAAATCCCCTTTGGTGGCTATGTTTTACATTACCAACCTGCCTTTGCAAGGTTATCCAAAAGAAAATCTGGAAGTGTTGCAGCGTATGGAAAAAGAAATGCCTACTTCCTCTTATGCCAAGGATTTCAGAAAAGCATACAATGATTACGAAAAGCAGGCGAAAGCCATGGAAGAGCAACAGAAAATGGCCGAGGGAGTTAAAGTAGGAGCGGAGGCTCCGGAAATAGACTTGCCTACTCCGGATGGAAAGAATATAAAATTGTCTTCGCTTCGCGGCAAAGTGGTGCTCATAGATTTTTGGGCATCCTGGTGTGGGCCTTGTCGTGCAGAGATGCCGAATGTGGTCAACGCATACAACAAATACAAGAACAAAGGTTTCACAGTTTATAGCGTATCCCTGGATAAAACGAAGGAAGCTTGGGTCAACTCTATCAAAACCCTCAACATGCCTTGGGAAAATCAGGTAAGCGATTTGAAATTTTGGGATTGTGAGCCTGCCAAGCGCTATGGTGTAAATGGCATTCCGGCTGCTTATCTGCTCGATAAAAACGGAGTTATTGTAGCCACCAATTTACGCGGCCCGGCCCTGGAAGCTAAATTAGCTGAACTGCTACCATAGTTTAACTTCGGGATATGAAAGGGTTTCGGTATCCCGTTTTTACTTTTTTGCTGCTGAGCGTTTGTATTGCCAATGCGCAGACTACTGATACGGCTGCAGTAGAGTTTCAGGGATTTAAGGAGCGTAAAATTCCTTACAAGCAGAATGTTATCAAGTTCAGCCCCATTCCCTTGCTGTTCGGGCAAATAAATTTTTGTGGCGAATTGCGAATTACCTATGAGCGGATGCTCACCCACAACCAAAGTTTGAGTCTTGGTTTCTCTTATAATTACCCAAGTTTGCCCTTAATGCTCAGCACCAGCCTGAGCAGGAACGGCAATATCTTTAAAGGCTTGAATGTGTATGGTGCGCGGGGCACCATTGCCTATCGCTATTATCCGCTCAAAAACCGCGAAGCACCCGAAGGCTTTTTTGTAGGCCCTTTTGTATCATATAATTTTGTGCAGTTGCGAGAGAAAGGCGGCTCCGGCAGCTTTGTCAATATCAATTATTTCAACGCCAATGCGGTGTGTGGTTATCAGGTAGAATTTGGCAAAGGCGTGATGATGGAGTTCGTAGGTGGACTGGGCTACCGAAAAAATTTCATTGTGGAATATGATGCCACCACCGACAGGCGAAGTGTATCAGATCTGGATGGCTTTCTGCCCCCGCTCAAGAATGTAAAGTTTGTATTGTTTGTAAACCTCTGCTATGCTTTTGGCTAAAGGTTCATGATGTCCATCTTCTTTTTGCAGCGCTCTATAGAATCTTTGGCAGTATCCACCTGCTTATTGTCAAACGTATTCAGGATGTTGTTTTTGTAGGCTTCAATCGCTTCTTTGTATTTTCCTTGCGCCTCATACATAATAGCGTATTCATTGAAAATAGTTCCCTTGTTCACAGCCGGTACGGTGAGTGCCTTGTCCAACAATGTTTTTAGCTCGTCCCACTTTTGCAGAGTGGAAAGCACGATGGCATAGTTGTAATAGGCCGCCAGATAATCGGGCGAATGCTCAATCGCCTGCTTGTAATATTTCTCTGCGTTGGGGTAATCTTTATACTTCGTTTCATAAATCCAACCAATATGATTGTAGGCCTTACCAAAATTAGGCATCTCCTGTGTAATGGCGGTCAGTTTGGCAAAGGCCTCACCAATCTTTTGGTCGCTGATCAAGCGGTCAGCCTCCATAAACATATCTTCCATTCTAATCCGTAAATTCTCGTTCATACGCTCTGTTTTTTTTGATGAATGAAATCGCTTCCTGTTTTATCCTTTTCGGATGATAGCGCCTAACTCTGTCTCGTATTTGTTCATGAGTCGATTCATGATTTTTTCTACTTCCGTATCGGTGAGTGTTTTTTCGGCATGCTGAAAAACAAAACTCACCGCATAACTTTTTTTGCCTTTTTCAATCTTGTCGCCTTTGTATA
>CAYQRR010000095.1:0-8194 GCA_964419635.1 uncultured Chitinophaga sp.
GTCTTTGCCCGGGAGCTACGGCTACTAACCTATACGACCCTAACGTAATTGATGTAGAACTCGGAAAAAAACTCGGCATCATGATGAGTGCAGAGAAAGTGGCGAAGCTGGCAGTGAAAGGTTTGTTTAATAACAGGGCTGTGGTTATTCCGGGTTTTATGACTAAGCTGATGTTGTTCTTTGCACTCCTAACCCCACAGTGGGTTATTTATGAAATAAGGAAGCGAACGAAGTTGCTGAGCTAATACACCCTGCTTACAAGCACATGGAGAGGAGGAGGAGTATATGAAATGCCATACCAAGCCTGGTCAGCAGAAGGGGCTTGGTACGCTATACCACATTTGGAGCACTATTACAGGGCCACCACCACCAGTTCGGTTCTGCGGTTTTTGGCTTTGTTTTCGGGGGTATCGTTGGCTACCAGCGGCCGGGTGGAGGCATAGCCTTTGTAGCTGAGCCTGAATTCTTCCACGCCCTTGGTCAGCAGATAATCGTGCACCGAGCGCGCGCGATTTTCGGATAAGGTTTGGTTTTTCCTTTCATCGCCCGAGTTATCGGTGTGGCCGCTTATCTCCACTTTCATTCCCGGGTTCTTCTGCATCATTTTTACAATCACATCCATTTCGGCATTCGATTCTTGCTTCAAGGCATATTCATCGGGGTTAAAAAAGATATTGTTGAGCACCATCTTCTCTCCCACTTTTATCTTTTTTAAAGCAATATCCAGTTCAAATGGCGCACCGCCCACCACATCGCGCAGCGAAATATTGTGGGAGTAAAACAGGTAGCCATCTTTCATTACCTCCACCGCATAGTCTTTGCCGGCCGGCAGGGTAGAAAGAAAAACGCCATTCACTTTATCGCCCGAGAGCGAAGCATAGAGTTTACCGGTTTCCAGATCATAAATCTGCACCTGTGTGTAAACCGGTTCGCGGGTTTCGCTATCAAACACGTTGGCTTTAATATAGGACGTGAAAGCCGGGCGGGCAGACAGCGGCATGTCAAACTTATAGATATCCATTTGGCCGTAGCTGTCCTTCTGCTCGCTGGCATAGTAGGCAGTGCCGCCATCGGCTGTTACATAAATACCGAGTTCGTCACCAGCCGTGTTAATAGGGTAGCCAAGGTTTTCGGGTTTGCTCCAGGAGCCATCGGGCTGCAGGTGGCTGAAGTAGATATCGAAGTTGCCCATGCCCAGGTGTCCGCGGCTGCTGAAATAGAGGGTTTTGCCATCGGGGTGAATAAAGGGGCGCATTTCATCATACATCGTGTTTACATTGCTTCCCAGGTTTTGGGGCTGGCCCCAGGTGCCATCGGGGTTCAGGCTGCTCACCCACAGGTCGGTGCCGCCCAGCCCGGTGGCGCGGATGCCGGCATAAAACAGCTTTTTGCCATCGGCACTAATGCAGGGTTGGGTTTCGTAGCCGGGGGTATTGATAGGCGAGCCCAGGTTATTGGCACGTTCCCATTGGTCGCCCACTTTGCGGCTCATGTAAATATCGGCACTGCCCACTGCATCGGGCCGGCCACTGCCCGTAAAGAACAGATATTTGCCACCGGCCGACACGTTCTGGGCTCCTTCAATGTATTGTTCGGTATTAATAGCGCTGCCAATAGAGGTGGCCGCGGCAAAGCCGCTGGTGGTTTGTATGCTCATAAAGATGTCCTCGTCCTGATAGATGCCCGAGCCGAAATGCCGGGTGAAATAAAGCAGGCGGCCATCGGCTGTGAGCGAGGGCATGCTTTCGTCTTCGGCAGTATTCACGCCTCTGCCCAGGTTGGCGGGCGTAAAAGGAACGGGATGCTGCATGGCCTGGCGGGCATAGTCGCAGTCCAGTATCATTTTATCGGAGAGCATGCGCGACTGGGCGGGTATCTTAGGCATTTTCAAAAAATCGCTGAGGGCGGCTTTGGCTTTGTCGTATTCCCCCAGGTTCATATACACGGTGCCCAATTGAAAGTGAACTTCCTGCCAGTAGTCGGCCTGCAGCAGTTTCACTTTTTCAAAGGCAGCAGCCGCACGCTGAAAATCGCGCAGCCCCTGGGCGTTTACCTGGCCCAGGAGAATCCAGGCATCTATAAAGTTGTCTTTTTCTTTTACAGCCAGGCGCAGCAGTGAGTCAGCTGCTATGATTTTATTAAAGGCAATATCGTTGTCGGCCTGGGTGTAATACTCCAGCGCTTTGCCGCGGGCGGTTTCTTTGGTGGTGATAGACTGTGCCGAAAGCAGCAAAGAAGCCGGCAGCAAGAAAGCAAGAAGGAAGCAACGGAGCATGGGCAGTGTTTTTTGGAGGTAAGGCCGGGTTAGGGCACGTTTAAGTACTTATGAAGCTGTAAAGAAATTTGCCATTGGGGGTGCTGTTTCACATAATCAATGAGGAGGGGCGTGATGGTTTCTCGCTGGCTCCACTCAGGTTGCAAAAAGAGGCGGCAATGCGGCCCCACCTGGGCGGCATATTCTTCGGCAAACCGGAAATCGTTTTTGTGATACACCACTACTTTAAGTTCGTTGGCCTGCGCACAAACTTGGGGCAGGCAGGGTTTAAATCGCTTGGGAGAAAGGCAAATCCAGTTCCAGTTTCCACTGAGGGGATGGGTGCCGGAGGTTTCTATGTTGGTTTTAATGTTTTTTTGCTGTAAGGCGGTTGTGAGGGCATCCAGATTGTGCATCAGGGGTTCGCCACCGGTGATTACACAGAGTGGAGCACGGGCCTGCACCACCGCTTCCACAATGGCCTGCACCGACATGGTGGGGTGCGCAGCAGCATCCCAGCTTTCTTTTACATCGCACCAGGTGCAGCCCACATCGCAGCCCCCCAGGCGCACAAAATAGGCCGCAGCCCCCTGATAATACCCTTCGCCCTGGATGGTATAAAAATGTTCCATCACCGATAAATCCAAGGCCGCATCCACCGAATTATGCATGCTTCAAATGGAAAAAAATAGACAGAATAAACAGGGGTAGAATATCAACAAAAGATGTGGCGAGTTTTGAATAACAGACAAAGCCTAGCGCGTGCGCACCATTTTAACGGTAACCACCGATACATGAAACTCCATGCCGCTGATAGCGCCATTTTTGAAGTAGTAAATATTGCGGTTGCCATCGCTGCTCTTAAACTCAAACGAGTCGGGCCCGGCTTTGCCGGCTTGCAGCGTGCTATAGTCGGCCTCGGCTTCGTAAAAGATGCGCGCTCCGTTTTTTAAGGGTTTGTAATACAGCGACACTACCGACAGTTGGGGAGCCTCGGCAAAACTGCGCTTTCCTTTGTAGCTGTCTACATCATAAGTTTTGCCGTTAAACCGCACGTTGGTCCAGCGCTGGGTGGCTCCGTTTTCTTTTTGAATGTGGGTGGAGGATTGCAGTTTGCCATGCTTATACCACACCTCGTAGCGGGTGTAGCCTTCGCGGTCTATCCACATAAAGCGCGCTTTGGATTTGGTTTCCATCACATAGTGCTCGGTGCTGTCGGGCAGTGCCTCGCGACTGATGGTCATGGTGCCTATTTTGTCGCCAAACAGAAACATGTCGAAGTGATAGGTTTGCGCTGAGGCCGACACGCCTTGCAGCAACAGATAGAGAGCGAGGAAGCAACGGTGCATCATTCTAAACGGGCGGCTTTATAAAAGGTGCGCTGATAGTAGGGTTCGTCTAAATCGCTGATGATAATGCCCGACTGGGTGGAAGCATGGGCAAACTTGTTGTGCTGTAGATAAATGCCCACATGCGAAATACGCTTTTTGTGAATCTTGAAAAAGACCAGGTCGCCCTCGGCCGGCACATCCCCTTTGGGCAGCGGACGGCAAAGAGGATACATGCCCGCAGAGCTATGCGGCACATCTTTGTTGTATACCTTTTTGTAAATGGTTTGCACAAAGCCGCTGCAATCGAAACTGCCGCCCCCCGTGGAGCCATAGCGATAGCAGGTGCCATAGTGCCCGTAAATTTCGTAATACAGCGGTAGGTGGTCGCAGAGGGTAAGGTCTATGCCGCGGATTCTGAAAAAGGAATCCATGGCCAAAGAATCTGCCGGCACCAGCGAGGGGTCGGCAGCGGGCTGCGCCTGCACCGCGAGCCGAAGCCCCATGGTGCCTAATAAAACAAGCAAAAATCTCATGAACGGGTGCGACTCAGTTTACTGTTCCGGTAGCCATAGGCAAAATAAATGACCACTCCTACCAGCAGCCAAAGCAGAAAACGGCTCCAGTTGCTAACGCCCGACTCGCACAGCAGATAGCTGCAGCTAAGCAGGCCCAGAACAGGGATTAGGGAAAGTTTTTTCCAAACAGACAGCAGGGTAAGCCCTACAAACAAGAGGGCAAAAAGAATGTAAATGATTTTGTGCAGCACAGCATCCAGGTATTCGCGCTGCCAGCTAAACTCCGGAAAGCGCAGCATATTGGCATAGGTATCGGGGGCGTATATCCATAGCAGCACGACCACGGCCAACAGAATCACGGGCATAAAATAGGCGGCATTGAGGTAGGGTGTTTTAAAAGCGCTCTTGGGCGGATGCGGATACAGGCTCATGCGCAGCACCCCGCCACACACCAGCACAAAAGCAAACAAGGTGCCCACACTGGTGAGGTCTATCACTACCTTAAGGTTGAGAAACAAAGCGGGAATACCTACCAAAAAACCGGTGAGGATGGTGGAGAAAGAGGGAGTTTTGAACCGGGGATGAATGCGCGAAAACACAGCGGGCAGCAAACCATCGCGGCTCATGCTCATCCATATCCGCGGCTGCCCCACCTGAAACACCAGCATTACGCTGGCTGTGGCTATCACGGCACTAATGGCTACCACTCCGGCAATCCAGTTCAGGTTGACTTCTTTAAACACAAATGCCATGGGGTCGCCCACATTCAGTTTGGTATAGTTGACCATGCCGGTGAGCACCAGCGCTATAAGCACATAGATAATGGTGCAAATGATGAGAGCGTAAATCATGCCGCGGGGCAAATCGCGTTGTGGATTTTTGCATTCTTCGGCTGTGGTGGAAATGGCATCGAAACCGATGTAGGCAAAGAAAACCGCAGCCGTGCCTTTGAGCACCCCGGCTATGCCATTGGGCAAAAAGGGACTCCAGTTATCGGGCTTAATGTAAAAGGAACCCAGCACCATCACCAGAAAAATGACCACCAGCTTGAGCGCCACCATCATATTGGCCGAGTTTCGGGTTTCTTTAATGCCCACAAAGGTAATGGCCGTGATAATGATGGTGATGAGCAAAGCCGGCAAATCGCAGATAAATTTAAAGTTGCCCAATGCGGGTGCCTGCGCCCAGGCGAGCTGCGCGGCCTCGGAGGCACCGGCTTGTGCGGTCCAGTAATCCATGGTAATAAACTCGGGCAGGTGCAGCCCGAAACCATCGAGCATGGTGGTGAAATAATCGCTCCAGGAGATGGCCACGGCAATGTTGCCAATGGCATATTCCATCAATAAATCCCAACCGATAATCCAGGCCACAATTTCGCCAAAGGCCACATAGCTGTAGGTGTAGGCACTGCCGCTTACGGGCACCATGCTGGCAAACTCGGCATAGCAAAAAGCCGAAAAAGCACAGGCTATGGCTACAAATATAAAGAGGAGAATAATGCCGGGGCCGCCATCATAACTGGCGGTGCCAATGGTGGAAAAGATGCCCGCACCCACAATAGCTGCAATACCAAAAGCGGTAAGGTCGCGCACGCCCAGCGTTTTATGCATACCGGTGCCCCCTTCGCCATCGCCATAGCCGGCTGCTGCATCGGCCAGCACCTTCCCTATGTCTTTCTTTCTGAAAATATCGTTCATCCGTGCGTGTTGTCGGCTAAAGAAAATAAAATGTTCGAAGTTCAAACTTAATATTCTAAAATCGCCACGTGCGCTACAACTTCATCACCATAGAAGGAACCATAGGAGCCGGCAAAACCACCCTGGCCCGAAAACTGGCTGCTGACTTTAATGGCAAGTTAATACTGGAGCAGTTTGAAGAGAATCCGTTTTTGCCGAAGTTTTATGAAGACCCGCAGCGGCACGCTTTTCCGGTGGAGCTCTACTTTATGGCCGAGCGCTTTCAGCATTTGAATAAACTACTGAGCGAAGCCGATATCTTTGCTTCGTTTACCGTGTCGGATTTTTTGTTTCAAAAGAGCTTAATCTTTGCTAATAACAACCTGAACGAAGATGAGGGCAAGCTGTATCGAATGTTGTTTGACATTATAAACCCATCGCTGCCCCGGCCCGACCTTGTGGTCTACCTCTACGCTCCGGTTGACAAGTTGCTGCGCAATATTCAAAAACGCGGCCGAACCTATGAGCAAAACATCAGTGCCCATTATCTGGAGCATATCCAATCAGCGTATCTGGACTATTTTAAAGTGCAAACACAATCGCGCATTGTGCTGTTGAACACCGCAGACCTCAACTTTGCCGATAGCCCCGAAGATTATTCGTATTTGCTATCACTATTGCAGCGCGACTATACCGTGGGGCTTCATTATTTATAGCGCCCGGTGAGTTTGGCCATCAAATCCCAGATGACCACCCCTGCACTTACGGCAATATTGAGCGAATGCTTGGTGCCGTATTGGGGTATTTCCACTACTACATCGCAGTCATCTACAACTTGCTGACTTACGCCCTCCACTTCATTACCAAAGATGATGGCATATCTATCCGTGTACGCAGGCATAAAATCGTGGAGCATGGTGGCCCTTTCGGCCTGCTCGATAGCAATAAGGGTGTAGCCCTTCTCTTTCAGGGCCTGCAAGGCTTCCTGCGTGGTGGCAAAATATTTCCAGGGCACCGTTTCGGTGGCGCCCAGGGCTGTTTTGTGAATATCGCGGTGGGGAGGCGTGCCGGTAATGCCGCACAGATAAATAGCTTCCACCAAAAATGCATCGGCTGTGCGAAACACCGAGCCCACGTTTAAATGCGAACGCACCTGATCGAGCACCACTACCAGCGGAAGCTTGGGTTGCTGCAGCATTTGTTCGTGCGTTAATCGGGGCAGTTCTTCATTGAGTAGCTTGCGCATGTGTGGATGTTTTAAAGTTCGCAAACTAAACACAGTTTTTATTTTCACCCCGACACGCAGAAAAATCCAATCTCCCCCGTGGCTGTAAACCGTAGTATGATTAAAAGTGCGCTCAGCGAAACCGAAACACCGCTCATGAAGCAATACAATGCTTTTAAAGCGAAGTATCCGGATGCGATACTCTTGTTCAGGGTGGGTGATTTTTATGAAACGTTTTCGGAGGATGCCAAGAAAGCATCGGCTACACTGGGCATTACGCTTACCAAACGGAGCAACGGAAAAGCCAGCGAGGTGGAACTGGCCGGGTTTCCGCATCATGCACTGGATACTTATCTGCCCAAGCTGGTGCGGGCGGGCCACCGCGTAGCGGTGTGCGACCAGATTGAAGACCCGAAGTTGGCCAAGGGCATTGTAAAGCGCGGAGTAACCGAGGTGGTGACCCCCGGAGTGGCGCTCAAGGATAACATCCTGAGCACTCACACCAATAACTTTTTGGCCTCGGTCTATTTTGAGCGCGACCAATACGGCATTGCGTTTATTGATATATCTACAGGTGAGTTTATGCTGGCAGAAGGCCCCGCTGCCTATATAGAGAAGCTAATACTGTCCTTGTCGCCCTCCGAGATTCTCTATCCGCGCAGCAAGCAAAAAGAATTTCTGCAACAGTTTGGCAACAGCTTGTATGCCTTTAAGCTGGACGACTGGGTCTATAGCCTGGACCATGCGCAGGATACGCTGCTTAAACTCTTTGAAACGAACTCGCTGAAAGGCTTTGGCATTGAGCAGGAAACCTTCGGCATTATTGCTGCCGGTGCGGCTATCCAATACCTGCGCGATACAGAACATAATAACCTATCGCACATTAATAAACTAACGAAGCTCACCGATGAACAAAATGTGTGGCTCGACCGGTTTACGATTCGCAATCTGGAGCTGATTTATTCTCCACATGCCGGTGCCAAAACGCTGCTGAGTGTGCTGGACAAAACCACTACGCCCATGGGCGCCCGTATGCTCAGGCGCTGGCTGGTAATGCCGCTGCTGGATATTCAAAAGATTAACGAACGATTGCAAGCAGTAGAATATTTTTTGCAACACACCCCTGTAGCCGAAGAACTCAAGAAGCTGATTCGGACGATTGGGGATTTGGAGCGGTTGATTTCTAAAGTGTC
>CAYQRR010000096.1:0-3691 GCA_964419635.1 uncultured Chitinophaga sp.
GTTGATAGGCATCCGCATAGTAAGCAATTTCGGCTTCGCTCAGCGTATTAAACTGCACAAGTGTAGTTTCTGAAAAGAGCACCTCTTTTTCAGAGGATAAAATACACACTCCGGTAATCACCTCGTGCACCTGTCCACTTAATGCAGCCAACATGCGCAAGGCATCGGCCCGGTCGATGGGCTTTTCATAAATCTTTCCATTCAACAATACAATGGTGTCCGCCCCCAGCACTATTTCATGGTCTTTTAGCTCCGGCATAAATGCGTGTGCCTTTTTTTGTGCCAGATGGAGTGGAATATCGCGCTGCGCTATCCCATTGGGGTGATTCTCTTCCACATCCTTGGAACGAACCTCAAACGTAAAGCCTGCCATTTTAAGCAGTTCCTTTCTGCGAGGCGATTTGGAGGCTAAGATCAATTGGCGATGGCCGGACGGTACCGCAGGCTTAGGGTGAATCGACATACTGCTTATTGATTGAAATAGTAAAACGCAGGAATGGAGAGAATTCCCGCAAGCATAATTCCTTTTATCAAGTGACTAATGCGCTTATAATCTTTTTGCTCCTTTGAAGTAAACAGCAAGTAGACGGTATAGAACAAAGGCAACTGCACGGTTATCAGCAGATAATAAAACTCCTTTCGGGCATAAGACACATAAAATCCATTCATGTAATAGGCAAGCGCAAAAATCAAAACAAAAAGCACCAGAGTAGCAGCAATGCGGCCGGCATTTTCACCGGCTGCCACAGGCAAAGTAAAATAGTTCAGCGCAGCGTCTCCTTCCATGTCTTCGAGGTCTTTCACCAGCTCGCGTGCCAGATTAGTGAGAAAAGCAAAGCCACCATAAAACAACACAGCGGAATTCAGCACATGCAACATCCGCGGAGCGTAATCAAACTGAATTAAATTCAAGAAATTAATTTCAAAGAACAACAGCAGCACAAATACAAAGCCGGCCAATGCGCTCACCAGCACATTGCCGACCAGAGGAATCTTTTTGAGATAGGCAGAGTACAGATACAAAAGAATGACCGACACAATGTAGAAATAACCCACTTTCAAATTACCGTAGCTATATCCCAGATAAAAACCAAGTCCTATGCCGGCAAACGCAAACACGGCATGCAGATACATGGCCTGATCCATAGAGAATGCTCCGGATGGCAGTGGACGTTCCGGCTTATATCTTCGGTCTAGCTCATAGTCGTAATAATCGTTGATAATGTTTCCGGCAGCGGCCACAAAAACGATAGACAATACAAACAGGGCAAAGTCGAATGGGGTAAAGAGCACAAGGTGTGTCTTTAAGATGTTGATGTGATTGACCTGAATAATGAAATGATAAAAGAGAACAAGCGAAAGTGCCAGCAGGAGCAGGTTGACAGCACGAAGAAGTCTTAAAAAGGCCATAGTATACGAGTTAAGCGGCTAATTTATTTTTTCCCCGAATGATAAGTGGCAATGATACTGTCGGTGAGTATGCGATAAATTTTTTCGAGCCGGGGTTGGTCGCTGAGGAGCTGCAAATGTTTGTCTATAACCTGAGCATCATTTCGGGCCGCAGGACCGGTTTGCAATTGTGCAGGCGATTGTAACATCACATTCTGCACCGATTGCATAATGAGTGGCTTCAGGATATCGAAGGGCAACTGGTGAGTTTGCAGCAGTGCCTCCGATAGGCCATATAAATGATTGGTGAAATTATTGGCAAACACAGCCGCTACATGTATCCATTGTCGCTGTTCTTCGTCTACAGAATGAACATTCTGCGATATGGTTTTAGCAAAGCGCTTTAACTCGTTCTCTGCATATTCATTGACTCCTTCCACCAAAATAGGTACCTGTTTAAAATCCACCTTAGCCGTTTTAGTCATAGTTTGCAATGGATAAAAGATGCCGTAACTATACGAGGCTTTCTGCAATAAACTTCGCGATTTGGTACCGGAAGTATGCGCCAGCAGTTTGCCATTCAACTGTAACTGAGCAGCTACTTCTTCAATCACATCATCTTTTACAGCGAGTATATAAATATCAGCATCAGCCAAGTGAGAAAGATCGGATGTAAACGAAGCACCCACCACACCGGCCAGTTGTTGCCCATGTTCCTGATTTCGGTTGGCAATTTGGACCACCTGATGACGAGCCTGCGTAAAAGCAAGCGCGAGTTGAGTAGCCACGTTTCCGGCTCCTATTATGGATATACGCATAGTAAAGCCAAAGTAACTGCTAATTGAAAAATTGCAAAACAAACTTGCTTCACCACTATCCGCGCAGCCTTCGGAACATGCTGAATAATGCTCCGGCAAACGTGAGAACACCTCCCAGCCACACGAGGTTTATCCAAGGAAAAATGATGGCTTTCAGGATGATAAAATCGGCTGGTTGCTCTTGTTCGCGAACACGAAGCGAAATCTTTTTGTCCTCAGGATTAATTCGCATCACATCAAATGTGAGCCCAAGTTCGCCCACCGAATCGGGTAGAGAATATAGATTATTGCCATCCTCAATATCGATAACAAAAACAGGTTGCGCTTTCCTACTTTTTTTATCTGCATCAATCACCTCCAGTTCAATACCGGCCACTATCTTGCTCCCCCGTTCAAAATCGACAGGTAAGGCGGGTTCAGGGTTAATCTTCTGAACAACTACAAAGGAATTAGCCGTGAAAAAAGTATCGCCAACAGCCACTAACTGAGTGTAAACGGAATCACGAAGTTTGCTATTGTCAGGCACGGAAGTAACGTGAGTGAACACATCCTTTGATAGATAGTGTTTGGTATCCGGGTTGGCCAGCAATCCCATCTTGGGGTTAATTTGCGCATTAGGCGACAACACAAACTCTTCCTGAATTTTACCCGAAGCGGAGTCGCGCCTAACATACTTTACATCGTAGAGGGTGTTGGGCTTCTCTTGCCGGGTTTTTAAATAGGTGACCTCATATTGGCCCATTTGCAAAGCAGAATCGCGCAGCAAGAGTATGTTTTCGTTTTTCTCATTGGAGTTAAACTCTTTACCAAAGTTAATGCCTTGCCGGTTAAGCGAAATCACTTCCTGCTTGCCTTGAGAGATAAGCACACCCAGTAAAAAAACACCAAATCCGAAGTGTGTAATGCTTCCACCCATGCTGCGCCAGTTATTTTTAAGCACTACCAACATATACACTGCATTACCGAACAATGCATACAAAGAAGCTACCAAAAACATGAAATAGACTGATACAAAAGGAAACTTGACAAACATCTTGTCGGAAATAGAAGTAAGGTCAATCAGATGCTGCTGGGTAAAATCAATGGATGCAAATATGGCAATGAGCACCGCCACCAACAAGGAAAGTAACAACGAATAGCCCGACCACTTAAAAGTGCCTGGAAGTCGGTTCGTTTTGTAGGCAAAATATTGAGCAGCACCGGTCAATAGCCCTGCCAGAATGCCAATCCAGATTTGAATTCGATTGTAATAGGGGACTACATTTTCAGGTGGTGCCAGCTTATCCCACTCCATTGATTTAAATAACGGCTCCAGAGCAATATTCCACACTGGGATGGAAGTGGTAAAAATCATTTGCAACGCTGAGAGAAATAAAACTAATGTTCCAATGAACATCAGAAACTCTCGGCTCTTGAGCTCTTCTTCTTTTTCAATAACCGGTATCTGTTTTTTAAACACGCGGATAAAAAGTAGCGTAAATGCC
>CAYQRR010000096.1:3701-8168 GCA_964419635.1 uncultured Chitinophaga sp.
GGTGAAGGCATGCACGGAAGTATCGCCCAAAATACCGCTGCGCGTTAAAAAAGTAGAATACAACACCATTACAAATCCGAGAATAAAAAACACATAGGTGCTGATGAGCGAATGTTTGGTATAGCGATATACAAGGAGCATGTGTAACCCGGCTACTACCATCAGCCAGGGCACTAAACTCATGTTCTCTACAGGGTCCCAAGCCCAGAAGCCACCAAAACTCAAACTTTCATAAGCCCAGGCACCTCCCATTAGTATTCCGGTACCCAAAATGGCTATACTGAACAAAGTCCAAGGTAATGCGGGTTTCACCCATTCAGACCAGTCCTTGCGCAGCAAACTGGCAATGGCAAATGCAAAAGGAAAGGTAACTGAGGCAAAACCCAAAAACAGCACCGGAGGATGAATGGTCATCCAATAATTTTGCAATAATGGATTCAGTCCATTGCCATCCTCTATCATGGAGAGATAATTTGGCTGAGAGAAAATAGGCGCTTCCGACATTTCGTGTCGCAGGAGGATAAATGGGTTACTACCGATGCGATGTTCGCCAATGAATATTCCCAGTACCATACTTCCCAGAAAAAACTGAGTAACGGCCACCGTGCCCATCACCGGATTTTCAAAACTCTTCAGCACCCGAATGCCAACAAAACCCATGATGACCAACCAGAATTGCCAAAGAAGAAAACTGCCCTCTTGACCTTCCCAGAAACTACTGATAATATATTTCATGGGCAATTGGGTAGAGGAGTGTCGCCAGGCATAGTGATACTCAAACCAGTGATTCAAGATCATCACAAAAAGCAAAACAAAAACAAAAAGCACCGATGCACCATGAATATAGAAGCCTGTGCGAGCCAATATTCTCCACGATTTCTCTTTGTCAGCATCAGTAGAAAACTCAGCGGCAAAGTATGCAAGAAAGGAAAGTAAGGAGGTGCAAAAACTAAGCACAATCAGCAAAGTTCCCAGATTGCCCAGCCAAAGATGTTCCCCGATAAATTCACCGGAACCAAAACGTTGCAAAAAATATTCCATCATAAGTGTAAAGCGCTGTCAACCTACCTGGCGACAAACGGGCGCAATATTAAACAAGCAGCAGTAATGCAAAGTTTTTTGTGCAAACATCCGCGGATTAAGAACCACCCTGCACAGTAACCATTCCATCCCCGGTTTCTTTCAGCGTTATTTCATCGTTCACATATTTGGAGGGACACTTCATAGAAATTTCGGAACAGCGAAAAATATCTCCATCCATTTTACCCTTTACCACCAACTGTTCACTACGTTCAAAATCCTGTGGTTTAGCACCTTTATACACCACCTTACACTCGTTCCCTTCTTTATCGGTCATGATAAATGAAAAGAAATTGGGATCTTTCTCGGGATCATAGTAGAGTTCTTTGTCTTTCACCAGATAACCGACCACATTTACACTCCTGCTTTTTTCCTTTGCCTGAATAAAATTGGCATATGTAGAAGAACCTTGGGCTACATATAACACCACTCCTATGCTAAATACAATTACAGCTAAAATAATAAGGTGAATCCGCTTCATAGTTTGCTCTATTTTCGGGGCGAAGTTAAATCAAATAGCATAAACGTGTTTCTGGTGCATCAGAGCTATCGTATAATTACAAATTTCTTCACCGCACTACCTGCTTTTACATGATAAATACCTTCAGGCCAGTTGGCCGTATTTATCCTCTGTGTGTGGCTCTCCAGTGTTGTCGCATACACCATTTCTCCCAAATCATTGAAAAAGTAAATCGGAAAAGGTGACTGTGGCAATGCCTGAACAGTAATCATCAAATCGTTCACGGCAGGATTGGGATATAGCTGCAAATTCATCGATTCGTTCAACAAATCAGCGAAACTGCTTACCACTACCGTTTGCGTAACCACGCAGCCTCGCTGCGACTTTACATACACTGTGTAAGTGCCGTTGGTAGGTATGGCAAAAAACTTGGAGTCCTGATACGTAAAACCATCCAGCGAATAGCTCAAGGTATCGTTTCCGGCAGTGGCTACTATGGTTATGTTTCCGGGATTGCCGTTTAGGGCGGGTATGGTATTGATGGTAGCAATTTGAAGCGTATCCGGATTAGACAACTGAGCGGTAGTGGTTCTTCGGCAACCGGTAGCCGTATCGGTTACCTGAAGGGTGTAAAATCCGGGAGCACAATTCAATATCTCAATGGTGGTGTGTCCGGTGCTCCACAAATAACTATAAGCTGAAGGATTATCGATGGGCCCTAAACTCAGCGCACCATTATTGACATTGCGACAAACTATATCGACTTTATCGATTGTTATATCGAAGTTACAACTATCGCAATTGAACCTGCGCAAACTCATCAAAGCACGGTAGAGATTCAGCCGTCCATTGGTAGCTGTGAGGTTATTCATGGCAGAAATCCACTCGGCACTCTCCAGAAGATATTGCCTTATCAATAAAGCAATCGAATCGGGATGTTCCTTATAGGCACTGATGAGAGCAGGGCAAGCTGCGGCATACATGGCTGCAATACTGCCGGCTACGTGTGGCGTTGCCATGGAGGTGCCGGTTTGATTTCCGTAGTTATTGGAAGGCAATGATGAATAGATACCGGTGCCCGGTGCGCCCATATCTACACTCTTCTTTCCGTAGGCGGCTCCCCCGTTGCGTGCATCGTTTCTGGTCGTGTTGGTAACTGCAATCAACCAATTGCTGCTGCACTCGGTGGGTATATCGTGCACCACGTCTACGTTGGCGTTGTCGTTGGCGGTAGCACCTGCACTTAAAATCCCTGCCTTGCCCATGGAGTCATACATGGCACACCAAAGCGGATAATTAGCCGGATTACCTTCATCTACGCCAAAAGACGAATTGGTAGCTACCACAAAAGCGCCTTTGGCCCCGTTTGTGCTGTCATACAGTAATCGCATTTCGCGAACGTAGTTGTAGGCAATAACTACCGTAGCTTCATCACTACCTGAACCAGACACGGGCAATATTTTGGCTCCCCAACAGGCACCGGCCACCCCCAACGCATTATTTCCCTTTGCGCCAGCAATACCGCTCACGTGTGTCCCATGCTGTGCGCTGAATGTTCCTCCTGTTACGTTTCCGTTGTCGTCATAAGCATTCCACCCCTGCACATCGTCTACATATCCATTACCATCATCATCTATGTTATTGGCCGGTATTTCATTGTAATTGATAAAAAAATTGATGTCCTCGTGGAGCAAATCAAACTTGCCATCAATAATGGCTACTACAACCGTGTCACCAGCCGCTGTCACCGCATCGTTGTTAATGGCCCAAGCTTCAGTAGCTTCTATATCGGCCCCCACCACACCCAAACTTTGTCCGGTATTCTGCATACCCCATTGCTCTGTAAAATGTGTGTCGTCAGGGACTACGCTTCTTTGCCGCACCACGTGGTTAAACTGTGCCAGCTGCACATCCGGGTGTAAGCGAAGATACTGGAGTGTTTCGGCAGGAGAATCACTGTTCGGCAAACCTAAAAGCCAAATATTCATGCGAGTGGAGAGGCACTTCTCCAAGATTAGTCCGGAGTTGGATTGTAAAACACTTTCCACCCGATGCCCGGATTTTAGCTGCACAATAAACTCATTCGGTATGGCTGCAGCATCCTGAGAGCAAACTATTGAAGCTGGCACGAACAGAAGAATGAGCCAAAATATCTTGAGTAGTTTCATGATAAATTTTCGTTTATCCACTTTTCCGCTTTTTGCAAAACTAACGCACTGTCCCAAATAGTGGCTATATCACTAAGACGCATAAGCTCGTCCAAAAGTTCGTTCTGTTTCTCGCCACGGTGCTTTGCTTCCGCATAACTCAAATCGCTAAAAGTGACCATACTATAATGTGTCATAAACTTATCCGGAAATGTTTCAGCTATCTTTTTCTCTATTTTGGTTCGCAATTGAAAATCCTCGCGGCCACTTAAATCGCGCATTTCAATGTAATTGTGCAAAGCAAGGTCCAAAATAGCATCTCCGTTGGGCTTTCGTTGTTTTTGAAACGTATCCAAAAGAGCATCCCAATCTTCGCCCAGGGTGTTCATTAAATCGTCTAATTCATTTACATCCTCAAACCCACAATTCATCCCCTGCCCGTAAAAAGGCACGATGGCATGAGCCGCATCGCCAATGAGGCAAGTGTTTTTGTGACGCCATGGATAGCAACGGATGGTGACCAAAGAAGAGGTTGGGCTTTCAAAATAATGTTTGGATATATCGGGCATCAAGGGCACTGCATCCGGAAAGAAGTTTTGAAAAAAATCATTTACACTCTTTTCGTCTTTCAATTGCGCAAATGAGTTTTCGCCACTGAAAGAATTAAAAAGTGTCACTGTAAAACTGCCATCCATGTTGGGCAAGGCTATCATCATAAAATTACCCCTTGGCCAAATGTGAAGTGCATTTTTTTCTAATCTAAAATTGCCATCAATTTTT
>CAYQRR010000097.1:0-8147 GCA_964419635.1 uncultured Chitinophaga sp.
CACCCGGACACAAACAACTCTGCTATGCAAAAAACAATTCTGATAAGCGCTACATTCGTCATCACTTTCGCGATGGGCTTTGCCTTTAAAACAATCACCCTTCCACCCCATAACAACAAGATGAAAAAAGTAACAGGCATTGGCGGCATCTTTTTCAAATGCAAAGATCCCAAGCAAATTAAAACGTGGTATGCCACACATCTGGGAATAAACACCGACCCCTACGGAGCCACGTTTGAATGGCGCGAGGCGGCAGACGCAGGCCAAAAGGGCACTACACAATGGAGCCCGTTTGCTGAAACCACAAAATACTTTGAGCCATCGTCCAAAGACTTTATGATTAATTACCGGGTAGAAAACCTGGAAGCGCTGGTAGAACAGCTAAAGAAGGAGGGCGTAACCATAGTAGACTCTATTGAAAGCTACGACTACGGAAAATTCATTCACATTATGGACCCGGAAGGCAATAAAATTGAGCTTTGGGAACCCAAGGAATCGTAGAGAACATTTTGAGCGACCCTATGCTCCTCCCCTTTTGAACCGGCCTACTTTACCAACTCTCCACGCAGGCGCAGTAATTCTGTATCGGCCAGCTTAGCGGCATAGCGAGCATTTACTAAGCGGGTTTGTGCATTTACATAACTAACCTGTGCTTCGCGCAGCTCTATGGCCGTGGATTGTGCCAGCCGGAAACGCTCTAAAGCAATCTGGCTGTGTTCAGTCGCCAACAGGATGTTTTCTTCTTCCAACTTTAATTGTTGCATTGCCAGCAGGTAATCTTTAGTCGCTTTATATTGACTGGCCTGCACCTGAAAGCGCACCTTCTCTAAATTAAACTGCGAAGACAGTAGCTGAATAGCAGCCACTTTGTGCTGCCGCATACTATTAAGCCCATTAAACAAAGGAACGTTGAGCGAAAAACCGGTATTCAATCCATTGGTTTGGTTGACCAGAAAGAAACCGGCTGAGTTATTGGCGCGGCTATAATTGTAGCCCACGTTGCCTATGAGCGTAGGCAGAAACTGTGCAAACGCTTCTTTTTTGGCAAAGCGTGCCACCTCTACATTTTTGGCCGCTATCAGCATTTGGAAGTTTTTGGACTCCACATCCGCCACCAGGCTTTCCGACTGTAACAAAGGAATGGTATCCACCACCAAAAATTCTACCGCTGCATTACGCGCCAGCAAATTGTTTAAATCTGCTTTGCGCTGCTCTATCACTTTGCGCTGCGAAAGCCGGTTACTCTTTTGCTCGTTGAGGTCCACTTTCGCCTGCAGCCAATCCGACTTGCCGGCTGTGCCCACCTGATACCTTGCTTCGGCCAATTTTGCACGCTCTTCCAAAATACGAATAGCTTCATCAATGGCCTGGAGTTGCTGCTGCGCCCGCACTACATCGTAATAGGTCGTCATGGTGTTGGCTACCACGGTCTGTATTTCGTCTTTGAGCGCCAACTCTCCTATTTGCTCCAGGCGTTTCAGCCGTCCTTTGGTGGCAAACATTTTAAGTCCGTCAAAGAGGGTCCAGTTCAGTGCTGCACCTGCACTCAGATTATTTCCGGTTACGTTGTTCGTATTAATCTCATTGCCATTCGAAAATTTCTGATTGAGATTGTTCAAGGTAAAATTATCGCTCAGTGTGCCGTTGATGCGGGGCAGCATGCCGGCATTCCCTACCGTATTGTTTCTGCGCGCAATGTCGGCATCGTTGGTTGCTATTTGTATGTCGTAATTATTCTTTAATACGATTTCAATTGCCTGCTCCACCGTAAGCATCTCCTGCGCGCGTAGCGGATGGGTAACCATCCACAGCAGGAGCAAGGCGAACCCATTACCAATAGCGGATAAACGATGGGGTGAAAAACTACGCATGGGTGTTCGTTTTTTTCTGGCGCGATAAGTAGGAATACATGGCCGGTATTACAAAAAGAGTCAGCAGGAGTGAAAACAATATGCCGCCTATAATTACAATCCCAAGTGGTACACGGCTTTCGGCACCCGCTCCCAATGCAAAAGCAATGGGCACCGCTCCAAGGGCAGTGGCCAGGCTGGTCATCAGTATGGGACGCAAACGCAGCGCTGCAGCATCAATCACGGCTTCGGTTTTTTCTTCGCCCGATTTTTGTTTCTGATTAGCAAACTCCACAATCAGGATTCCGTTTTTGGTAACCAGCCCTATCAGCATAATGATGCCGATTTGCGAGAAGATATTCAGCGTTTGGTTAAACATCCACAAGCTGAGCAGAGCCCCTGCAAAAGCCAGTGGCACGGTAAACATGATAATGAGCGGGTCTACAAAACTTTCGAACTGTGCCGCCAGGATGAGGAAGATGAGCACAAGCGCCAGCAGCAGGGCAAAGGTGGTGTTGGAAGAACTTTCGGAATAGTCGCGGGCGGCACCATACAAAGAAGTGGAAAAGCTATCGTCCAAAACTTTTTCGGCAATTTCATTCATGGCCATTACGCCATCGCCTATGGTTTTTCCGGGTGCCAGCCCGGCCGATACGGTAGCGCTCTTGTAACGATTAAAGTGATACAACTGTGGCGGGTTGCTGAGTTCGGTCATCTTTACCAGATTGTCCAACTGTATGTTTTCGCCTTTGTTGCTGCGCACATAAAAAGATTTTAAATCAACAGGTTCATCGCGATTGCTGCGGTCTACCTGCCCAATCACCTGATACTGTTTGCCGTTCATGATAAAGTATCCCAGCCTTCTGCCGCTTAAAGCAAGTTGTAATGTTTGAGAAATATCGAGCACGCTCACGCCCAGTTCATTGGCCTTTAAGCGGTCAATTTCTATTTGCAGTTCCGGCTTATTGAATTTCAAATTCACATCCACGCCCTGAAAGGTGGGATGCTTGTTGGCCTCTTCCAAAAACTTTGGCAGCTTCTCTTTTATCTTATTGAAGTCGAGATTCTGCACAACAAACTGCACCGGCAATCCAAAGCGAGCTGCTCCTCCGGTAGAAATAGTCTGGTCTTGAATCGGGAAGGCCTTCCCCTCACTGAACCTGCCCATGTTTTTGGCTACATACTGCACAATCTCCTGTTGTGAACGATTACGCTCTTCGGGTTCCACCAAACGCACGCGCACAAAACCTGTGTTCACCGCTCCGCTGCCGGCAAAGTTGGGGGCTGTTACGCTCAGAACAATTTTATTCTCCGGCACCGAGTCCATCATAAAATTTACGATGCGGTTGATGTAGCGGTCCATGTAATCGTAGCTGGTGCCCTCCGGTGCCGACACCGACAAACGGAATACACTGCGGTCTTCCAGCGGGGCCAGCTCACTTTGCATGTTTTTTCCAATCAGCACAAACAAAGCCACACAAGCCACCAAAATGGGGAAGGCCAGCCATCTGCGTTTCATAAATGCCGATAACACTTCGCGATAGCCATTATCCAGCGATTGATAAAACGGCTCGGAGCGCTCATAAAACCAACTGCGCTTGTGTGTATTGCGCTGCAGCAAAACATTGAGCACCGGAGTAAGCGTCAGCGATACAAAAGCCGATATCAGCACGGCACCGGCCACCACTATTCCAAACTCGCGGAACAGACTACCTACAAAACCCTGTAAGAAAATGATAGGCAGAAATACGACAGCCAGGGTGATGCTCGTAGCAATTACCGCAAAGAAAATCTCTTCGCTGCCCTCGCGGGCGGCCCGGTATTTATCCATCCCCTGCTCTATCTTCTTAAAAATATTTTCGGTTACCACGATGCCATCGTCCACCACCAATCCGGTGGCTAATACAATGGCGAGCAGGGTGAGCACATTGATAGTGAAGCCCGCCATATACATAATAAAGAAGGTGGCTACCAGCGATACCGGAATATCAATGAGCGGACGAATGGCAATGAGCCAGTCGCGGAAGAAGAGGTAAATAATGATGACCACCAGGATAAAGGCAATCGCCAGCGTTTCGGCCACTTCGAGTATAGAGCGCTTAATAAAAATAGTTTGGTCGAGGGCGATGTCTAACTGAATATCGTCCGGCACATCTTTTTTAATCTGGTCGTAGCGTTTATAAAACTCATCGGCAATTTCTACATAGTTGCTTCCGGGCTGCGGGGTAATAGCCAATGCCACCATGGGAATGCTCCGCTCTTTTAAAATCGTTTCTTCGTTCTCGGGGCCCAGCAACACATCGGCTACATCGCGGAGGCGCACCAATTGATTGTTACCGCTTTTTAAAATCAGATTTTCAAAATCCTCTTCCGTGGTTAAGCGGCCAAAAGTTTTCACGGTCAGCTCGGTGTTATTGCCATACACTTTGCCGGCCGGCAGCTCCACATTCTCTTTGCTCAGGGCGTTTTGAATATCGCTGAAAGTAAGGTTATAGGCGCTCAGCCTGGCGGGGTCTATCCACAAGCGCATGGCGTATTTTTTTTCGCCCCATATCTGCACATTGCTCACCCCGGGAATAGTTTGTAGTTTTTCCAGCAACACATTCGTGGCATAGTCGCATACCTCCAGCTGGTTTCGCGTGTTGCTCTGCACCGTCATGGAAATAATGGCATCGCTGTTGGCATCGCTCTTGGTAACCACCGGTGGCGCATCAATATCCTGCGGCAGCAAGCGCACGGTTTGCGATACTTTATCGCGAACGTCATTGGCCGATGCTTCCAGATTGCTGCCGATGTTAAACTCTACGGTAATAATACTGGAGCCCTGATTGCTGGCCGATGAAATCGTTCTGATTCCTTCTATCCCGTTAATCGCTTTTTCCAGCGGCTCGGTAATCTGCGATTCTATCACATCGGCATTGGCACCGGTGTAATTGGTGCGCACGGTAATCACCGGGGGGTCGATGCTGGGATATTCGCGCACACCCAAAAACTTAAATCCAATGGCCCCGAACAACACAATGATGATGTTCATGACAATGGCCAGCACAGGCCGCGATAAACTTAATCCTGGTAAACTCATTCTTTAAAACCTTTTAAACCACATAGACACATAGAAAACATAGCATCAGTCATTCCATTGTTCTAAAATGTTTTTCATTCAATCAACTTCACAATTTTCAATCCCATACCCGGTTTCACGCTCATGAGGGCGGTGGCCACAATGGTATCGCCTTCGCTCACGCCTTCCAGTATCTGAATTTTAGATTCATTGCGCACACCGGTTTGCACCTGGCTAAACTGCGCCTGTCCGTCTTTTACCACAATCACTTTTTTGTTTCGTGCCTCGGGGATAATGCACTGCGTAGGAATCATCAATGCGCCCTGAAGGCCACGCAGGCCCACCTCCACTTTTGCAAAGGTGCCCGGCAATATTTTCACGCTGCTGTTTTGCACCAGTGCCCGCACCTTTACGCTTCGGGTGGCTTCATCCATCTTTGGCTCCACGGCAAATACTTTTCCGGAAAAACGCTCGTCACTGCCATCTACCGTAAACCACACCGACTCGCCTTTGGCCAGCGAGCGGTAATATTTTTCGGGGACCGTAAAATCCAGCTTCAGCGGATTTATCTGCTGCAAAGTAGCAATGGCCGTAGCCGGTGACACGTAGGCGCCCTCGCTCACCTGCCGGAGCCCCACCACCCCATCAAAGGGGGCGCGAACCTCCGTTTTAGAAATATTGGCCTGCATCAATTCCAGATCTGCTTTAATGTTATTGAGCTGAATGAGGGCATTGTCATACTCCTGCTGCCCCACTCCGTTTATGGCCAATAACTGCTTTAAGCGTGCTTCTGTTTTTTCGGCTGTTTCGCGCTGCAGCTGCAACTTTTTGAGCTGCGCCTGCAGGTCGGCATCATACAGCTTTACCAGCAAAGCGCCCTGGCGCACCGCGGTGCCTTCGGCAATATCCAGCCGGGTAATTTTGCCCGATACCTCGGCATGCAATTCCACTTCCTCGTTGGCGAGGATAGTGCCCGTGGCCACTAATCCATTCTCCAGATTTTGGGTCTGCACCACATAAGCCGTCACGGGCATTTCTTTGGGCGGGCCCCCGGCCGGGCCGGCAGGTGCCTGCACCTTGGGATGCAGCACTTTATTGTAAACAATTACTCCGGCTATAAACAAGGCAATGGCCAGGAGAAACCACGAGAACTTTGACATGAGATAGGTTTAAGAGCCCGAAAATGCGAAACTGTTGTAGCTACAAGTATAACCAATCCTGTTTTAAGATTTTTTGGCGATTGCTCCGCAGCACTTTACCGGATACTGAGCAATGAACCGGAGCACCGGAAAAGTGGGAGGGTGATGGAAGCCGCTGCTAAGCAAGCGAAGCCCAATACTACCGCAGAGTCCTCTGCGAGTGACGCTGCGAAGGGGGATTTTATAGAACTCAGATAGCGTTTGTTTTGATTTTTATGTGTTTGGATGGAAATTTTTGGGTTCAAATTGTCAGCAATATCAGTCAATGCGTTGTCCAATGATAGATTGAAAATCTTGATAGTAAATGCGACCCGACTTGTTGTAGTGCAAGGAGTAAGTTAGTTGGTGAATTTTACCAGATGCATCCTCGTAAGGTTTTTCAAAGGTAAACTTTATGATGCCTGCTGTAGAATCTTTTGAATGTCGGCTGTAGTCCTGTATGGTTTTAGCTTTTGTAATCGGAATAAAAGTTTTGCTTACCCAAGACGTGTCTTTTTTGAGTATAAGTTCAGCGTATTTACCTAGTAAGTTGATTTTTAGTTTTTCTGTGACTGTGTAGTGGCCAGTTTGTTGGTTATAACCAAAGTCAGTTTGAATTTCTTTAAGAAGTTTACGCTCAAGCAAAGATACAGGCGGCCAAAGGCCGCCTGTATTTGTTTTGCAGTTTGTGAGCAAGAGCAACAAAAAGAAGAGCAGAAGTATGCGCATTGTTAATCTTTGATGATTTTACCAATTGTGCTGTGGTCGTTAACTCTAAGATTTACAAGGTAGAATCCATTTGACCAACCTTCTACTGGAATTGTAAATAACTGCTCACCAGCGGAGCGAACTAAAAGTCGGGAATCATATAGAAGTTTTCCTTGTAGGTCGTAAACGGTAAGTTGAACTGCCGAGCGAGAAGTTAAGTTGTAGCTGACGTTTAGTAGCTCTTTTGAAGGATTTGGGTAGAAGTGAATATTGTTAAATGTGAACGGCTCTTTAACAGAACCAATGACCGCATCGCATGAAGTGCCTATAACAGGTGTCATTACTGTCCAGCCGCAGTTGGCAAAGTTCGCATTCTGAGATTCGTTAATTACATAGTCGCCACCGAAAGAGCAAGGTCCGTCATAGTATATACGTGTTTTGCGTAATGCTGCGGGAGTTGGAGATGCAGATGGTGCAGGAACGGCAAAATACATTACGGCAGATGGGTCGTTTACATGAAAAAGCGAATGTGCATGCCCTAATTCGTGTAGTAGAATTGCGTATCCATCATATTTGTTTGCTGGCAGCGGTGTTGTTTGAGAGGTATCAAACCACATTTGGGATAGATTGCTTTGGCTAATAACAACATCAATTTCTCTGATACCTACTTTATTTTCGTTTGTGCAAGGGACTGCGTGTTGACGAGTTCTTGCCAATACAGCAACATCATCCACAAAACCAACTTGAATGAAATTCTTGAAGTCATCAAGTAAAGGTGTAGTTGGTGCTATGGTATCTGGGCCAGTGAACCAATTTACCGTGGTTAAGCAGACCCAATCTTTTATTGCCTTTTGCGCAGCAGATTTAATGTCAGGGCGATTTCCAACAGAGGTATCTAAACGAAATTGATATCCTCCGTTGTAGGAGTAATCAAAAAGATTGTGCACATATTTTTGAGGTGAGCCATTAAATGCGTCCATCGTATTGGATATAGAGTAGTAGATCTCAAGAGATGCTGCTGATTCTGTTGTATCGCCCGAGTTTGTCTTAACTTTAATAGTGCCACTACCCGGGAAGCCCTTTTTGTTATTGAAGGTGTTTAAAGAATCAACTATTGAAGGGATGCGAATTTGTATTTGATCATTACTCCAAGAAACGTAGTCAATAGCGTCAAGACCTACCCAACTGTGGTTAGCATCATCAGTATTATGAAGATAAACAACTCCATTACCACGTGTTGCTCCGAACTGTTGGCCGTATATGGTTACAATGTCGCCAACGCCAGCATTAACTTGCAATGGAGAGAAACTTGAAATAGCAGCTGCGCAATCTGGAAGTGGAAATGAAGAG
>CAYQRR010000098.1:0-8124 GCA_964419635.1 uncultured Chitinophaga sp.
CGATGGCGGCACCAGCTAAGGCGATTTTGATGAGGCCTGCAACATTGCTGCTGTGTGGGATTTGCCCATTATCATGCTGATTGAAAACAACGGCTACGGGCTTTCCACTCCCGTTAACGAACAGTTCAGATGTAAACAACTTGCCGACCGCGCTATAGGTTACGGCATGAAAGGCATCACCATTGATGGCAACAATATTTTGGAAGTTTATCACACTGTGAAACAACTGCGCGAAGAAATGATTGACAACCCGCATCCGGTTTTGTTAGAGTGCATGACTTTTAGAATGCGCGGCCACGAAGAAGCCAGCGGTGTAAAGTACGTGCCCAAAGAACTCTTTGAAATATGGGAAAAGAAAGATCCGGTAATGAATTATGAAAACTGGCTGATAGCGCAAGGAATCATTTCACCCGACTATCCCGAAATGCTGCGCGAAGAATATGATAAAGAAGTGCGCGCAGCATTTGATGAAGCCGATAAGCAACCGGAAATTATTCCTGATTTTGAAAAAGAACAAAGCGAAGTATATGCCCCCGCAGTATGGCAACCTACAGCCCATCACTTACCACTCAACACTAAACGATTTGTGGATGCTGTATCAGAGGGCTTAAAACAATCCATGGAAAAATATCCCGAGCTGGTTATCATGGGTCAGGATGTGGCAGAATACGGAGGGGTGTTTAAAATTACAGAAGGGCTCGTAGAAAAATTTGGCAAGGAGCGCGTGCGCAACACACCTATTTGCGAAAGTGGAGTGCTGAGCGCAGCGTTGGGAATGAGTGTAAAAGGAATGAAGACAGTAGTGGAAATGCAGTTTGCCGATTTTGTTTCTACGGGCTTTAATCCCATTGTAAATAACCTGGCAAAAAGTTATTGGCGCTGGGGGCAAAATGCCGATGCGGTAGTGCGCATGCCCACAGGCGCAGGCGTTGGTGCCGGACCATTTCATTCGCAAAGCAACGAAGCATGGTTCTTTCATGTGCCGGGTTTAAAAATTGTGTATCCGAGTTCATCCTACGATGCCAAAGGATTGTTGTGTGCTGCTATTGAAGACCCGAATCCGGTCATGTATTTTGAACACAAAGCACTATACAGAAGCGTAGAAGGTGAAGTGCCCGAAGATTATTACACTTTGGAAATCGGCAAAGCAAAATTGGTAAGCGAAGGAGAAGAAGTGTCCATCATTACCTATGGTGCGGGTGTGCACTGGGCTTTGGAAGAAGTCAGAAATCAAAAATCAGAAATCAGTATAGAAGTTTTAGACTTAAGAACCTTGTTGCCTTTTGATAAAGAAGCCATTGCCGAAACGGTGAAAAAAACCGGCAAGGTGTTGATACTGCACGAAGACACATTAGTGGGGGGCGTTGGTGCCGAAATTTCTGCTTACATCAACGAACACTTGTTTGAATACTTAGACGCACCAGTGATGCGCTGCGCTTCATTGGATACACCAGTGCCGTTTGCTATTTCTCTGGAGAAAAACTTTTTAGCAAAGAGCAGATTGCAAACCAGTATAGAGCGCTTAATCCGCTATTAGTTTACGCCCGATTGTTTTGATGCTGTAGTATCCCTTCGGCAATCAGATATTCGGCTACTACGTAAGTGGTAATAATCAAAAAGCCGGCATAATAGCCTGGTTCGGGCAGTGCCAGAAAGTTAATAGCAATGAGCGTGTCAGATATAACAAAGATGCAAGCCCCAATAAATGTGAGCCAGAAACTTTTACCGGATGTTTTTCTAAAACGAGTGAGTGCTACCGCAGCCATACTAATTAAAACAGCTGCGTAAAAAACTACCGGAATAGTGGCCGACTGCTTTTCAATATTGGCCCGCAATGGAGGCAGCACATAAGATAGTATGGCTATCCAATAAAGAATAAACGGAGCGAAATATATCTTGGGCAGCAGTGCCTTGCCGGATGCAGACTCATCCACGGCCTTAGAATACGCGCGGATGAATAATAGTTGTGTAACAAAGAAAGAACCCAAGCCTGCCAGAAAAAAGTATTTGTTTTTAGGAATACCCATTAAGGAAGTATCGCTGGGTGTTTCGGGGGTAAGCATCAGCGATATATCGCCAAACCACGAAAACAAAAATGCTACCATCATTGTGGTATCAAGAGGAGTCCAGGCCTTCTTTCGCGAAAAATAAAAGTAAGCAGCAATCAGTGGTAGTAGCAATGGCTTGGTGAAAAATACCAACTCACGCTGATGAAAAAACTCTGCATAAAACTCAGCGAGCGAACAAACTACTAAGAGGATTTGAACGATACGGGCTTTGGATAGTGTGGCCATGTTTTGGTTTGAAGTATAAATCTAAGAGATGTTGATTGATTGTCGCTGATGTTCTTTAGGATTACAAGTGACAAGTTATACTAAACAATCTGGTCAGAAATAGCAGAAGCCCCGAGCGGGGCTTCTGCAGGGTTAAGCACACACCATATTATTTTGCAGCAGGAAGCAATACCGCGTCCACCACATATACCATCCCATTTGATGCGGGCACTGCTCCTAATACATTCGCATCGTTGATTTTCATTTTTCCATCCTCCCCTTTAGTCACTTTCACGCTACCTCCATTTACCATGCCTATGGTCATGCCGTCTTTCAGATATTCCTCTTTCAACGATGAAGTGGTAACATGATATTCCAAAATGTTGCGCAGGTCATTTTTAGCTTCTGGCTTTAAGAGCCCGTCCACGGTGCCGGCCGGAAGTTTTTCAAAGGCAGCATTAGTGGGCGCAAAAACGGTAAATGGTCCTGCATTGGAAAGCACATCTACATACTCTGCTGCTTTTACAGCCGCCACTAAAGTAGTATGGTCAGGTGATCCCACTGCTACTTTCACTACGTCTTTTTGGCTCTGGTCGTCTTGAACATTGCTCTGCCCCGCAACGGCTTCAGTTGTACTTTCTGTGGACGCACTTGATTCTTCTGTTGGGTTGTTGCAGGATGATAATGCTGCTGTAAACATCAGCGAATAGATAATCTTTTTCATGTTTATTGTTTTATAGAAGACAAACGTATCCGCTAATCTTTATTTGAGACATGACCAAGATCAGTTGATGCGCTGCTGTTTATCATAGCGCTGTTCTGTCCTATAAAAGATAATTGTATCTTTTATTTTAAACGGAGATTATGAAATTGACCACCTCTATATTTTTAGTCCTTTTATTCATAAGTTCTTGCGATGAGCGTTCGGGTGCTTCGGAGCAGGAAACTCAGCAAGAACGGTTCGTTTCCGAAATGAGCAATGGTAAATACAATACTGATTTTGAAACTGCTCAGGAGCTGAAGGGGATGCGCAATACCATTGAGAATTTCACTTTATTAAACAAGAAGAAATTTGAGAATTTGAAAGCCTATCAGGAGTTTGGCAATTTGATGGAAATGCATGTAGAGCGGGTCAATCAATTTTGTAATCTGGACGCTTCGACCAAAAGCATACTGTGTAAGAAACTGGATAAGATTAGAGCGGAGGTGCAGACACTGCAGGGAGAAGATATGGTAAAGTCAAAGGGGGCGATGATGAATATTAATACCATCCTGGCCGATATAGACTCTTCTTTCAGCTATATGAACCAGTAGATTTATGAGTAAAGATCAGAGGACACTTGCCGAACCATTTCGCATTAAAATGGTGGAGTTGTGGTTTTGTCGTAGCAAATATTCCATCACCAGCTTTGGATTGCAACAAAAAAATTCAAGCAGATGGGGATACCACAACCGAATTTTTCATCACGTTATTTTACGCTTTAATGAGTAAACTCATATTAAAGACAAGCTTGTCCGAAATAACTTTGCAATAAATCTATAAACGATGGAAACACAATATTTAAAAGATACAACAGTAGCAGAACTAGTAGCTAACGATTACCGAACGGCTGAAGTTTTCAAAAAACACGGGATTGATTTTTGCTGCGGAGGTAAAAAAACAATCGAAAAAGTATGTAGAGATAGAGCGGTAGATATAGAACTTCTGCGAAACGAAATTGAAGCAGTTCAAAATAATACAGAAAGAAAGAATCAGACATTCAATGAATGGACGCTTACCTTTTTGATTGATTACATTGTGAATGTGCATCATGCATATGTCAAACGCAACCTGCTGCTCATTACCGAATTTGCACAAAAGGTTGCATTGGTTCATGGCGAACATAATCCCGAAAACAGAGACATTGCTAAGTTATGGGACAGCATTGTTTCGGACCTTAACCAACACCTTACAAAAGAAGAACAGGTCTTGTTTCCTTATATTAAAAAGTTAGAACAATACGCTTTGGGTGAATCGGACCAATATCCCCAGGCACTGTTTGGCACTGCCAAAAATCCAATCAGCATGATGGAAAATGAACATGACTTGGTTGGTAATCTGATGAAACACATCGAAATCATCAGTAATAAGTTTACGCCACCAGCACACGCCTGCAACACCTACCGGGTGCTCTATGCCAAACTGGAGGAGTTTCAAAATGACCTGCATACACACATTCATTTGGAAAATAACATACTGTTTCCTAAGGCAATTGCGTTGGAAAATGTATCCTTGGCCTCCATTAAATAAGGGTATATTATGATGTTTTCTAAAAGTTGCGAATATGCCATCAAGGCGGTCATTCATCTTTGCATGGAAACGCGCGATGGTAAGCGATTAAGTGTAGCAGATATTGCCGAAGCCATCGAGTCGCCTGAGCCGTTTACGGCAAAAATTCTTCAAACATTAGCCCGTCATGGATTTATCGCTTCTGCCAAAGGGCCCGGAGGCGGTTTTTATATAGAAAAAAATGCCACCCCGATTGTAGTAATGGACTTAGTGGAGCCGATAGATGGCGATCAGGCCTTTAACCGCTGCGGTTTGGGCCTCAAAGAGTGCAGCGAAAGCCATCCTTGTCCCATTCACAACGAGTTTAAAAGCTACTCTGCAAGACTCAAAAAATTACTGGAATCCAAAACCATACAGCAACTAGCCGCTGAAATTAAAGCAGGCCGCGCCTTCCTGGTCAATAGCTAAGGCTGCTCGCAAATAAAAGATAATAGGGTCTTTTTATTGATTTTAATCATATTGTGCCTTGATTACCATCATTAATGGTCAGGCGCTTTGGGTTCACCTTTGTGCCTGAAACAAAACCAATAGATCATGTATCAGACTAAATTTTTATCCCTCGTTGTAGTAGCACTTTTATTTGTAACCGGATGTGGTGGCAGCAGTAACAAAACCGAGGCGGAGAGTTCCGAAGCACCTCAAAGTATGATTGCCGATGAGCCCGTGGATGACGGACAAGGAATCGGTAAATATAAAGATGTAACGTTAGCGGCCATTGATGAGAAACTTGCCAAAGATGGTCAGGTTGTGTTTGATGCGAAATGTTCTGCGTGTCATAAAACAACTGCACAAAAAGTGGTGGGACCGGGATTGGCCGGTGTTACTGCCAAGCGTCAACCGGCATGGATACTAAACATGATTACCAACCCGGTGGAGATGACTCAAAAAGATCCTGCTGCTAAAGAATTGCTGGCCGAACATTTGACCCAAATGACCTTTCAGGATGTAAGCGATGAAGATGCGAAAAAGCTACTTGAATATCTGCGCTACAATGATCAGGAAGGCGGAGAAGAAAAAGAAGAAGCCAAGAAATAGTCAACTATTATTTACAATAAAACCAAAACAACATGAAACGATTATCAATCATAACACTCACTGGAGTTGTTACTTCGCTGTTCTTTTTTGGAGCATTGAGCAGTTGCAAACCGCCCAAGAAAGACTCAGGACTATCGGCAGATGCGGCCTCTAAAGTGTACGTAGCTCCCGGCAAAAAAGATGAAATATATTTATTCACTTCCGGTGGTTTTAGCGGACAAATAGGTGTTTACGGATTGCCATCGGGCAGAATGCTGAAGCAGGTTCCTGTGTTTAGTCAAGATGCAGAAACCGGATATGGTTTCAGCGAAGAAACCAAACCCATGTTAATGACTTCACATGGATTTACGCCTTGGGACGACAGCCACCACCCGCAGCTGTCTCGTACCGAAGGTCAGGATGATGGCCGCTGGTTATTTATTAATGCCAACAACACTCCACGTATTGCTCGGGTAGATTTGGGAGTATTTAAAACCAGAGAAATTATTGAGTTGCCCAACTGTGGAGGGAACCACGCGTCTCCATTTACCACACAAAATAATGAGTATGTAGTGGGTGCATCGCGTTTCTCTGTGCCTTACGATAAAGATGGTGATCAGGAAATTGCCAGCTACAAAGACAGGTTTAAAGGCACCATATCATTTGTAAAAGTAGATAAAGAAACTGGCCGCATGGGCATCAACTTTCAGTTGCTGGTGCCGGGTGTAGACTATGACCTATCACGCGCAGGCAAAGCGGCTTCGCACGGATGGGTATTCTTTAGTTGCTATAACAGTGAAAAGGCACACACCCTTCTAGAAGTAAATGCCTCACAGCGCGACAAGGATTTTATCATGGCGGTGAACTGGAAAAAGGCAGAAGAGTATTTAAGTCAAGGTAAGGGTATGAAATGGCCTGCCAATTATGCGCATAACGTATATGATGAAACTACACACACCGCTACGTCCACTATGATGAAAGAGGTAACCGTGTTGGATGTAAAAGACCTTCCGGGTGTTTGTTACTTTATTCCATGTCCTAAATCTCCACACGGATGTGATGTGGACCCCACTGGCGAATACATCTGCGCTTCCGGAAAACTGGCAGCTGTGATTCCGGTGTACTCTTTCAGTAAAATGCTAAAAGCAATTGAAGCCAATAATTTCGATGGCGATTTTGATGGTGTGCCGGTAATTAAGTATGAAGCTGCACTGGATGGCGAAGTAGAAAAGCCCGGACTGGGGCCTTTGCATACTGAATTTGATAATGAAGGGCATGGCTACACTTCTTTCTTCGTTTCTTCCGAAATTGTGAAGTGGGATGTAAAAACCAAAAAAGTGCTTGATCGTGTGCCTACCTATTATTCTATTGGTCACTTGTGTGTGCCAATGGGCGACAATATTAAGCCTTCCGGAAAATACGTAATAGCGCTGAACAAAATCACCAAAGACCGTTATTTACCTACCGGACCCGAGCTTACACAAAGTGCACAGCTCTATGATATTACCGGAGAAAAAATGAAACTGCTTTTAGACTTCCCGACTATTGGTGAGCCACACTACGCGCAAGCATGCCCTGCCGAAATTGTGACCAAGCACGAAGTAAAATTCTATAAGCTGGCCGAGAACAAACACAAATATGCCGCTACCAATGAAAAAGAAGCCAAGGTTGTGCGCGAAGGAAATAACGTGCATGTGTATATGACTTCTATTCGTTCACACTTTACTCCGGATAACATTGAGGGAGTAAAAGTAGGAGACAACGTTTATTTCCACGTTACCAACTTGGAACAAGATTGGGATGTGCCTCACGGATTTGCGGTAAAAGGCGCTAACAACTCTGAATTGCTGATACTCCCCGGAGAAACCTCTACCTTGAAATGGGTACCGGACCGTCCGGGGGTGTTCCCTATGTATTGCACCGATTTTTGTTCAGCACTACATCAGGAAATGCAGGGCTATGTGCGCGTGTCACCCGCAGGAACCAACCCGGCCCTCAAGTTTTCTACTGGCGAATAGGTTAATAGTTGACAGAAGGGGGCAGGGAATGCCCCCTTCATTTTTTTCACTTAAACACAGAACAGCTAATCCCTTTTTGCTGCTGGCAAAGAGGTTGTGCTGCCCTATTATGAAATCATTAAAAACATTTACCCGCATCCTTGTTTTGTTGTGCGGGTTGGCAATGATACCCGCCAACTACGTATCGGTTTGGCAAATTCAATTGGAGGCCCCACAATATCCCGAAGGGCTAAAGATGGAAATCTGGAGCCATAAAATTGCCGGTGATATTGATAAGATAAACGGGCTGAATCACTACATAGGCATGTCGCTTATCAAGGAAGAGAATTTTCCGGAGTTTAAAATTATGCCCTGGATGATTTGGGGGTTTGTGTTGCTGGGGGTATTGACGGCTGCAGTTGGAAAACAATTTATGCTCTGGATATATACAACCGTACTAGTGGCCAGTGGTGCATGGGGTATCTATGATTTCTGGCATTGGGAATATGAG
>CAYQRR010000099.1:0-8094 GCA_964419635.1 uncultured Chitinophaga sp.
GGCAATTGCAAAAAGGACTCGGTTCATAGCTACATTATTTCGCGGCAAAGAGAATAAATTATGCCAAAGGTAGCGAACGCACTGCCCGTATATTATCGTTTATGAATTGTTGTGAACCCATTACTCCGCTTTTTAAGCGCTGCACCCACCGCCACTCCTGCTTTCAGCTCTCAAGATTTGTTAAGTCATTTAAACAAGAACGATAAAAGGTCATTTTTGCCGGCAGCAAATTATGACCTCTCACTTGTCTTCGGGCTTTTTGATATTTATTGCGCTGCTCATTCTAAGGAGCAGCGTGGCTGCACCGGACGAGTTGTATTATCAATCAAACAGCGACACGACCGTAAGCCGAATCGAAAAATGGGTAGACCTGGTTTGCGAGTTTGCCGTAGACTTTCACAGCCAGTTTCCGGTTAAAAAAAATGATCACGCTACACATCATCACCGCCACCTCAAGAAAGTATCTCCGGTTAAAATTTACGATGCCCCGGTAGCCTATAAAACCACCGGCTTCAGTTACACGGCCTATCAATTGCCGCAGTTTCATCCATCGCCCATTACCAGTTTTAAGAAGGACATCCTATCGCCTCCACCGCAGCAAGCCTAAGGCTGCGCTTTTCCTGTTAAATCCTTTGGCGAAACTACGGAGCTTATATCCTCCGGTGCCGGAGGAAGTGTTTCCTGTTATTTATTAATACAAACAATCATGAAGATGAAGAGAATAATCGTTCTCCTGAGCTTGTCAGGTTTACTCTTGAATGCATGCAACCATCACGAACACGAAAAAGTGGAGGAAGCTAAATTTATTACCACCAGTCCCCTGCAAATGGATACCGTGATTTATAAAGATTACGTGTGCCAGATACATGCCGCCAGCCACATTGAAATGCGCTCGCAGGAAAAAGGCTACCTGCAAAACATTTATGTGGACGAAGGGCAGCGGGTAAAAAAGGGACAAAAAATGTTTCAGATTATGCCTACGCTATATGAGGCTGAACTGGAAAAGTCGAAGGCGGAGGTGGAACTGGCGGAGATAGAGTACCGAAACACCAAGGCACTGGCCGACAGCAACATTGTATCCAGAAACGAGCTGGCCATGGCCAAGGCCCGGTTAGACAAAGAGAAAGCGGATTTGCGCCTGGCAGAAGCGCATCTTTCCTTCACTGACATTCGTGCTCCGTTTGATGGCATCATGGATCGCTTTCAGGAGCGCTTGGGCAGTTTGGTAGACGAGGGCGATTTATTGACTACGCTTTCGGATAACAGCAAAATGTGGGTGTATTTCAATGTGCCCGAAGCCGAATACTTAGACTATGCTGCCCGGGGCAAAAAGCAAGGACAGCAGACAGTGAAACTGCGCATGGCCAATAACGAATTCTTTGCCCATGACGGAACGGTGGAAACCATAGAAGCGGATTTCAACAATGAAACCGGCAACATTGCCTTCCGCGCTACGTTCCCCAACCCCGAAAACATTCTGCGCCATGGCGAAACCGGCACTATCCTGATGCCTACCTTTCTGAAGAACGCCATCCTGATACCACAAAAAGCAACCTTCGATGTGCTGGATAAAAAGTATGTGTATCTGGTAGATGAGCAAGGGATACTGCATGCACAGCAGATTACGGTAGGCGTAGAAATGCCGCATTTATATGCGGTGTCTGCCGGCCTGAGCACCACCGATAAAATACTGGTAGAAGGTTTTGGAAAGGTAAAAAACAAGGAGAAGATAAACGCATCCTTCGTGCCGTTTGAAAAGGCCATCGAAGACCTGCAACATTTACATGCCGAGTAAGGCCAAAAACCCAAAAACAAGAACATCATGTTTAATAATTTCATTCAAAGACCGGTGCTGGCCATTGCCATCTCCATCGGTATTGTGTTTATGGGCTTGCTGGCCATTAACACCATACCGGTGGCGCAGTTTCCAGAAATTGCCCCACCGCGGGTCAACATCTTTATAGAGTTTCCGGGTTCCAATGCCGATGTATTGGTAAAATCAACCTTAACGATTTTGGAAAGAGCCATTAACGGAGTGCAGGGCATGCAATACATCTTATCGGACGCCACCAGCGCCAGCGAAGCCACCATCGAAGTAATCTTTGAGCCCGGCACCGACCCCACGTTGGCCGCGGTGCGGGTGAAATCGCGGGTAGATCAGGTAATGACCAATCTGCCTCCGCTGGTGCAGCGCGAGGGTGTGATTATTTCGCCATTGCAGCCCAGCATGCTCATGTATTTAAACCTCTACAGCACCAACAAAAACACCGATGAGAAATTTCTCTTCAACTATGCCAACACCTACCTGCTGCCCGAGCTGCAGCGCATCAGCGGGATGGGCTTTGCGCAGGTAGTGGGTAGCCGCTCCTTTGCCATCCGGGTATGGCTAAATCCCGAGCGCATGCGCGCCTACAACATTTCGGCCGATGATGTATTAAAGGCCATTGACGAACAAAGTGTATTGGCAAGACCCGGCCGGGTGGGTTTAAGCTCGGGTAAAACGGCTCAGTCGCAGGAATATGTGTTTACCTACAAAGGCTGGTATAACAAGCCCGAGCAGTACGAAGGCATTATTGTGCGCGCCAATGCCGAGGGCGAACTGCTGCGCCTAAAAGATGTGGCAGAAATAGAAGTGGGCAGCGAGTTTGTAGATATCTACTCCAACAAAGATGGCTACCCGTCTGCGTCCATTGTATTAAAACAAAACCCCGGCAGCAATGCCAACAAAGTAATAGAGGAGGTAAAGACCAAACTACAAGAGCTGAAAAAAGATTTTCCTCCGGGCATGGAGTATGAAATCAACTATGATGTATCCAAGTTTGTGAGCGCCTCTATAGAAAAAGTGCTGCACACCCTGCTGGAAGCCTTTATTCTGGTAGCCATTGTGGTGTTTATCTTCCTGGGCGATTGGCGGTCTACGCTCATTCCTATTCTGGCCGTGCCGGTGTCGCTGATTGGGGCGTTTATCTCCATGCAGTTTTTTGGCTTGAGTATTAACCTGATTACGCTCTTTGCCCTTGTGCTGGCCATTGGGGTGGTGGTAGACGATGCCATTGTGGTGGTGGAGGCGGTACACGTAAAGATGGAAGAAGAACACCTGTCGCCTTTTCACGCGGTAAAAAAAGTGCTGGGCGAAATCAGCGGGGCCATTATTGCCATCACCTTAGTAATGACCTCGGTGTTTGTGCCGGTGGCGTTTATGACCGGGCCGGTAGGCGTGCTGTATCGGCAGTTTGCCATTACCATGGCCAGTGGCATTGTGCTATCGGGCTTTGTGGCGCTCACCCTTACTCCGGTGCTCTGTGCCATGATTCTTAAAAACACACACGGCCAACCAAAGAAGAAAACACCGGTGAACCGGTTTATTGATTGGTTTAACCGCACCTTTGAAAAAGTAACCGGTCAATACACCGGAGTATTGGGCTATATCGTGCATCGCAGGGTGATTACCTACGGTGTGCTGCTGGCCTTTGCGTTTGGAGTGGTGGGAGTCAATAAAATTCTTCCGGCCGGTTTTATCCCCAACGAAGACCAGGGACAGATTTATGCCATTATTCAAACTCCTCCGGGCACCACGCTCGAAAGGACCAACGAAGTATCCCGCAAGCTGCAGCACTTGGCCAAGGAGATAGAAGGCGTTACCTCCGTTACCTCGCTGGCGGGCTACGAAATATTGACCGAAGGCCGTGGCTCCAATGCCGGCACCTGCCTCATTAACCTGAAAGACTGGGCCGACCGCAAGCAAAACGTAAAGCAGGTGATAGAAGAACTGGAAGAAAAAACCAAAGACCTGCCGGCTACCATCGAATATTTTGAACCGCCTGCCGTGCCGGGCTATGGCACCTCCGATGGTTTTTCGCTGCGCCTGCTCGATAAGTCCAGCGATGTGGACTATCAGGAATTTGACCGGGTGAACAAGGCCTTTCTGGAGGAGTTGAAAAAACGGAAAGAGCTGAGCGGCCTATTTGCTTTTTACTCGGCCAAATACCCGCAATATGAATTGATTATAGACAATGCCCTGGCTATGCAGAAAGGCGTGTCTACGGGCGCGGCCATGGAAAACCTGAACATCATGATTGGCAGCACCTACGAACAGGGCTTTATCCGCTTCAACAATTACTACAAGGTATACACCCAGGCGGGGCCCGAGTTTAGAAAACAACCCACCGACCTGCTCAACATGTTTGTGAAAAATGACCAGGGCGAAATGGTTCCCTACTCGGCTTTTATGACCATTAAAAAAACGCAGGGGCCCAACGAAATATCGCGCTACAATCTCTATGTCTCTTCGCTTATTAACGGAAAGCCCGCCCCGGGCTACTCCTCGGGCGATGCCATACAAGCCATACAGGAAGTAGCCAAAGCATCGCTGCCCCGCGGCTACGATATTGCCTGGGAGGGCCTGTCGTATGATGAAACCAAGAGAGGCAACGAAGCGCTCTACATCTTTTTGGTGGTTATCTTCTTTGTGTATCTCATTCTGGCGGCCCAGTACGAAAGCTTCCTGCTGCCGCTCGCGGTGCTGCTGTCCATCCCTCCGGGCATTTTTGGCTCGTTTCTGCTGCTCAAGGGCATGGGGCTGGCCAACGATGTGTATGCGCAGGTGGGGCTGATTATGCTTACAGGTCTGCTGGGCAAAAATGCGGTGCTGATTGTGGAGTTTGCGGTGCAAAAACACCGGCAGGGCGCCACCGTGCTGCAGGCAGCCATTGCCGGGGCCGAAGCCCGTTTCCGCCCCATCCTCATGACCTCCTTTGCCTTTATTGCCGGGCTTATACCGCTGGTGATAGCCACCGGACCCGGTGCTGTAGGCAACCACACCATTGGGGCCTCGGCCCTGGGTGGCATGCTGTTCGGGACCCTCTTTGGCGTGTTTTTGGTGCCGGGGCTTTACTACATTTTTGGTAGCCTGCAAGAAGGCCGAAAGCTCATTAATGACGAAGCCGAAATCACCCTCAGCGAAGCCTTTGCCGAAGAACAACAGCAAATCACCCTTACCCGAAACATTCGATCATTTATCACCAAATATTTAAAGCGAAATGAAAAATAAACATTGGCTGATAGCCCTGGGCGTGCTGCTGGCACTCTTCGCCCTGCCCGGCTGCAAACTGTTTAAGGAACCCCTGCGAACCGAAAACAAAAGTGTGCCCGCCCGCTATTACAATACCCAGGATACCACCAACTCGGCCCGGGTGCAATGGCGCCATTATTTTACCGATGCCCACCTGGTAGCCCTCATCGATACCGCCCTGGCCCATAACCAGGAGCTGAACATTACCCGGCAGGAAATTGAAATTGCCCGCAACGAGGTAAAAGCCAAAAAAGGCGAACTGCTGCCCTATGGCAGCCTGCAACTGGGCGCAGGGGCCGACCGGGCCGGCAAATACACCTGGAACGGACAGGCGGAAGAAGACTGGAAGGTAACCGGTGGCCCCGGCAAATATGTGGGTGACTTTAGCCTGGGGGCGGTTTTTTCGTGGGAGCTCGACATCTGGAAAAAACTCCGCAACGGCAAAAATGCAGCCGTGGCCCGCTACCTGGCCAGTGTGGAGGGCAAAAATTTTATGGTCACTAATCTGATTGCCGAAATTGCCCATGCCTATTACGAGCTCATTGCCCTCGATAATCAGCTCGGCATTGTGCGCCAAAATATAGACCTGCAGCAAAACGCCCTCCGCCTCATTAAGCAGCAAAAAGAAGCCGCCCGGGTTACCCAGCTGGCCGTCAACCGTTTTGAAGCCCAACTGCTGAATACCCAAAACCTGCAATATGGCCTGCAGCAGCAAATCGTGGAAACCGAAAACCGGATTAACTACCTCACCGGCCGCTTTCCAGCACCTATTGCCCGAAACGATTCTTCGTTCCACACCACCGTGTTTGATTCCATCGCCTGCGGCCTGCCCGCCCAGCTCCTCGAAAACCGACCCGATATAAGGGCCGCTGAGCAGGAACTGGCCGCCAGCAAGCTCGATATTAAAGTGGCCAAGGCCAACTTCTTTCCCAACTTTCGCCTATCGGCTGCTGCGGGCTTTCAGGCCTTTAACCCCGCAGTATGGTTTAACCCCTGGTCGCTGTTCTATAATGTATTTGCCGATATGATGGCTCCGCTCCTGAACCGCAATGCCCTGGTGGCCGCCTACAAAACCTCGCGGGCCAAGCAGGTACAGGCCGTTTACCACTATGAGCAAACCATCCTAAAGGCCTTTACCGAGGTGCAAAACGAACTTTCGGGCATCGACAACTATGCCCAAAGCTACCGCACCAAAGCCAGCGAGGCCGATATGCTGCAGCAGTCGGTAACCATCAGCAGCAATCTCTTTGCCTCGGCCCGGGCCGATTACATAGAGGTGCTGCTTACCCAGCGCGAAGCGCTGGACTCTAAAATGGAACTGGTAGAAATAAAAATGAAGCAACTGAGTGCCGAAATAAACGTGTATAAAGCACTGGGGGGCGGCTGGCGATAGCCTATATAATCTAAAACAGACGGTTGCTGGCCGGCTGTTTTAGGAAGAGCCGGGGTCCCCGCATGGCCTCCTGCGCTGCTTCGGTAGACCGCAGCATAAAAAAAAAAGGCCCCCGATTATCGGGGGCCTTTTTTTATGCTGGCTTTATTTAATCATACGCACCAGCGTGCGGTATTTAGAAAAATCGCATTCGCTGTGTGTGCCGGTGATGGCACCACCGGTGGATACATAATTTTCGGTGCGAACATAAGCGCGGTATTCGCCCGCATACAAGGGCTGTTCGGTGGGCATGGCTATCTCGAGCGCGGTACCCGATGGAATTTCGTGTATCACTTGCGCATACCAAATGAGCGGAGCCACGGCCGAAATGGCCACCAGTTCGCGGGTAATGGGCGTGCCAAAGGAATGTTTATTGGCAAAGACGCTCAGCTTGGCACCGGCTACGCTGCCTCCGCCCACGGCCCAGGAAATGCATTCAAACCAGCTTCGGTTGATTTCAAAGCGGGTGTGGATGTGCCGGTATTGGCTGGTGGAGGGCACAGTGATGGTGGCACCTCCTGTGTTGCGTGTCCAGCAGCCACCGCCTGTGGTAGAAAACATGCGCACGCGGTTAATAAACTCGTCATGCGTGTTTTGTGAAATGACGATGCCTGCACAGTTATTGTCGCTGTTGAAAAGGGGGGTGCCTCCATAGGTAGTGAGCGAATCGTCCGGAAAAGGAGATTGATACACGGCTGCGGTGGCCGATTGGGTGGTATACACCTGCCCAAAGGGGCCAACGGTAAATGGCAGGTCGCCCAGTACCTGGGCATATTTGGCCGTGAGGGTAGCAATGGAGAGCCCGCTATTGTTCCAGCTGGTAGTTACTTGTGCCTCATAGCTGGCTATAAAATCTTGGATTAAAGCTGCGCGATTGGCCGAATCATCGGTTTGGGTAATCTGCTGCGCATCGTAATCCATTTGTGCTTTGAGGCCCGGGTAGTCGGTTTCCAATTGATTGAGCAGCAGGGTGCGCTCGGCAGCTACTGCTGCATAAAGGGCCATGGCCTTGGCCGAATCGATAACCGGCAGTGTGACAGATTGCTCCAAAGCTGCCAGCGAACCATAGTCGCGGTCTTTGTCTTTTTTGCAAGCTGAAAATAGAAGCAAACAGAGGGCTACCAGAGCCGGAAGGGAGGCATTTTTAATCATGATACAAGGTGTTGTTTAGGGACATAAATATAATCGCTGATGGTTTATTGAAAAAAATGAATGGGAAGTACGGATAAAAAATGCCGCTTGCTATATCCTTGCTTCAGGGGCCCCTGCGGGAGACCCCAAAGTGACACAAAGCCCCCATCCGGGCAATGAGTCGGTTTCGGCCGGTTTGCCATCGGTCTTGGTGGTATTTATGCGACTCCGCTCCCTTTTTTGGGGGCATCGCTTGCGTTTTTTACCGCTGTCGTCTTAGGTTTCGTGGCTTAATCATTCAATTTTAGACACAAAATGGCATTTTTTAGCATAAAATATTGAATAACACCCTTGAAATATAAATTTTCAGGTCATAATTACAGATTTACGACACTGCATGAACAGTTTTCAAGGCTGAATGAACACTTTACGACATCGATAATTAGTTTTTGATGGCGTA
>CAYQRR010000100.1:0-5939 GCA_964419635.1 uncultured Chitinophaga sp.
TAAGTTGTTTACTAAAAGTTAAATCAATTTGCTTTTTTGCCGAAATTGGTAAAATCAAAGGTCCAGCCCACATAATAGAGTCCACCAAGTTGTGGGGCTCCTATAGCCTCTATTCTGCGCTTGTTATACAAATTAGACCCACCAATGCGAATTGTAGAATACGCTTTTTCAAACTCGTAGAATATCTGTGCATCCAAAGTATGATAGCTAGGCACCACTCCATCGCCAAACGGGTTTTGCCATTTGTAGCTGGTCACCCATTTAAAGTTGGCACTGAAACCAAGGCCCTTCCACACCTTGTTACCGTTAATACCAATATTGAATTTATGGCGAGGGGTGTTGAAGCCGGCAAGTACCGTGGTACCAGAGTTATTAATGTTTCCCTCGTTCAAGTCGGCATAAGTGTAATTCACATATGGTGTAATTCCTTTACCTGCATACACCGACAAACTAATTACCGCTCCCCAAGATGGTACGGCTTTTTCTGTATTTACCCACATCTGGTAAGGAGTATAAATACCGGTTAACACGTTATTTACGCCACTTTCTTCACCGGCTACACCATTTGAAATAGAGTCGTTATTTGGAGTGGCCACGCGGGTAAAACCAATAAAGTGTTTGTATATACTGTAATACCCAGTAAGGTCAATCAATACACGATTAGCTATCTCTGCGCGGTAACCCAACTCAAATGAAGTAACGCGCTCCGGTCGCAAGGGTTTTAATGTGGTAGGCACCAATGCGTTTGCCGCAGCATTAGCTGCAGAACCACCGGTAGTGCTGTCCTCCATGAGCCGCTCGGCCTCTCTGACTGATTCGAGTGTATACAAATTGGTGTAGCCATTCAGATTACCCACTAGTTTTATTCTACCTATATCCAACAAAAGATATTGATCCTGCAATGTGGGTGTGCGGAAGGCAGCAGTAGCGGACGCGCGAAGCGTATGGTCGCTGTTTTTTGCACGAATGGTGTAAACCAACGAACCTCGAGGCGATACCTGCGCCTTAAAGTTGCTGTTTTTATCTACTCGAATAGAGCCAATAATCTTAAAGTTGTCGCTAAACAATCTTTTGGTTGCCTGAAGGTAAGCACCAACTTCGTGCATGCGGATACGAACACTACCGGTATCCTCAAAAATGGTTCCACGAGAATTAGGCAAATAAATACGATAAGAAGCACCGGTGATGATATCAAGCCATTTTACAAAATCCCAATTGTATTGACCCTCTACATGAAACAACATACTCTTATCGAAAAACTTTGTTCCGGTGAGTGAGTTGGCATCGCCAATGTGGCGGTTGAAGGTATCTTTAAACTGTTGCGAGCCACCTTTGTACCATGCCTGCGCGGCATAAGCCCGGGCCTGATTTTGGGCGATGGGTAAAATGCTAGCCCATTCGCTTTCGCCAATACACTCCGGGCAAAAGCCGTTGGTTAGTGTGTCCAATACATCAAAATATTTTTCAGAATACCGCGATACATAATCGCTCACGGCAGAACGTGAAACATAAGCACCGGTCAGGCCGATATTATAACTGCGCCCTGCATTTTCTATAGAAGCATAAGTGCGCACAAAAAAGTTTTTGCCTTTTAACTGCAACATCGGCTGATGAAACGTAAAGTCTTTAATCTGGTAGCGGGCAGTTGCCTGATATACTGCTGTTCCATAACCGAATTTGTAAGTGCCGGAAAGTTCCAGATTATCATTAAATCGATAGTGCAGACTGGTGGCAAATTTCAAACTCTTAGCGTTATAGTCGGCTACTTCGCGTTCCATATAACCAGGTGCCTTCACGTTCAAAATCCCCGGATTGGCCGGGGGGTTAAAATCTAACCAGTTATTCAGCGCTATGATGTCGTCTTTTTCTTCCTGGGTGTAATCATCGCTAACTTCTTCATATTGTTTTTCGCGAAGAATTGCAGAAAGGTTGACATCTGCCTCAATGGCTCCATAACGGTTGAATGAATCATCTGAAGCTTCCCAATCACGCATTTGCATGTATTCCCCTGTGAATTTAATTGCAAACTTATTGTCCTTGCCAAAAGTGTTGGCATAACGGAGTTGTGCATCGAAATATGGACCGGGAATGGTGGTAGCTCCGCCTTTCAATTGAATAGCCAGTCCTTTAAAGTCATAAGGATTTTTACTGCTCATGGAAATCACCCCTTGCATGGCATTAGCGCCATACAGTGCAGAAGAAGCACCGGATACAATTTCTACGCTTTCCAAATCCAAATCGTTAGCACCTACCAGGTTGCCTACCGGAAAATTTAATCCTGGAGCTTCGTTATCGATACCATCAATAAACTGTTTGGTGCGCAAGGAACGTGTATCGCTAAATCCACGCAGGTTAATCACTTTAAATCCGGCAGAAGACGTCACCACGTCAATTCCCTTGTAATTACCAATACTCTGGTAAAAATCCCCGGAGGCCGCACTTTTTATCTCACGCGAAGTCATTTTCTCAATTTGTACCGGAGCCTGTTTAATACTCTCCGCTATCCGCGAAGAGGTAACCACCACTTCGTCTTTAGTCAAACTTTCTAATGATAAATTGAACTCACCACTGGCAATAGAGATATCACGGCTTTGAAAACCCACATAAGATACCGTCAACTGCTTGGCATCTGCGGGCACCTCCAGCTTATACTTTCCATCGACATCGGTTACTGTACCAATTTGAGGAGAACTGCCTTTAACAATGACCGCAGCCCCCACCACCGGCTCGCGCGAAGTAGCATCTGAAATTACACCGGACACAGACTTGGTTTGGGCAAACAGGGAAGCGGACGAAAACACAATGAAACAGAAGAGTACAAATTTTCTCATTGGATAAAGGGTTTTGTAACGAAATAATGAACGTACCGAAAATAGCAAATTAGGTTACGGTTAAAATTTTTGTGCTACACAATTTCAACATCCATCAACTTTCTAAAATTCCTTTTTTAAAGTCTGAGTCATCCTATTATCCATTAATTCCAAATCGCAATTAATCTGCTTATTTTGTGCCCGAAATTGCTGCCGTATGTTGAATATTCTTTTGATTGCCCTGATGTGTTACCAGCTACACCGTTTTGCAAAAGAACGCGGGTTGAAGCCTTGGTCATTTGTGCTAAATTATTTTGGTGCGTGCTTACTCGTTATTTTTCTGCTCTCATACACTTTTCTCACCATCTACGGGCAAGAAAGCCTAACCACGGACGAGGGTCGGAGAAATGCACTTTGGTTTGAACCGGTAGCTCTGCTTTTTGAAATATTTCTTTATCTCTATTTCAGAAAAAGAATTCAGAAAGCCGTGGCCACATCTCATGATGATGAGGACCACACCCCTGCTCCACCTACTACACCGGAGAAGAAAGATCTTTCTTATTTCAGATAACCCGGGCTCAACCCCCAAAAGCAATGCTTGATTTTTTAATTGTTGGCCAGGGGATAGCCGGTTCACTCCTCTCTTGGTTTCTCCAAAAAGCTGGCAAAAAAAATCTGGTGATTGATAATTATCATTTATCCAATGCCAGCAGGGTGGCATCGGGGGTTACCAACCCGGTAACCGGTCGTAGGTTTGTAAAAACATGGATGGCCGAAGAGCTTTTGCCGTTTGCTAATGAAACATACACTGAACTGGAAAAAGTATTGAACGAAACGTTCTTTCAACCGCTTCCGATACTTCGGCTGTTTGATTCCATAAAGTCTCAGAACGACTGGAGCGCTCGAACTTCGCAACCCGGCTACACACAGTTCTTGCAAAATCAAACGGTCATCAACTTACCTAAAGAAAAAATAAAGAACGACTTTGGCGCATTTGAAATTACGGGTGGCACCCGACTAGATTCTGAAAAATTTTTAACCGCCTACAGAAATTTCCTGAGCACCCATAAGCAAATTCTGGAAGAGCAGTTTAGTTTCGATGAGTTGGAAGTAACAGCATCGTGCGTCCAATACAAAAGCCATGTAGCGAATAAGATTATTTTCTGTGATGGTGCCCAGGCTATTCGGAACCCCTACTTTAAATTTCTGCCATTTCAGTTGGCCAAAGGAGAATGTTTAATTCTGCATATAGAGAATTTTTCGGCTGATAAAATGATTAGTAGTGAAGCGTTTGTAATGCCTATGGGTGACGATTTGTATTACGTAGGTTCTACGCACAACTGGCATTTTCATAACGACCAACCGAGCGAAGTGGGCAAACAAGAATTGTTAGCCAACCTGGGAGCTTTTATCAAAAAACCTTACAAAGTAGTGAATCACCGGGCTGCTATCCGCCCCACTGTGCAAGATCGCAGGCCCTTCATTGGATTTCACCCGGAACATAAGGCTGTGGGTATATTTAACGGATTGGGAACTAAGGGCATTTCTCTGGCACCCTACTTTGCGAATCATTTTGCTCAACACCTGACACAAAACACAGCGCTGCTACCGGAAGTGGATATAAAGCGTTTTTCATAACATTGCAACATCATGATTAAAGCAACCATCAACACACATAAGGAATTTGAAGTAGACCATCACTCGCTGAATGGCGAGGTTGTAGAATTTGATTTAGTAAAAAGCAGTGGAAACAACTTTCACATCATCAAAAATAACACCGGTTACGCGGCCACGTTGATTAGCTATAATCCGGAAGAGAAACTGATGATCATCCGTGTGAATGATACAGAATACGAAGTAAAAATTCAAGACAAGACAGACTTGCTGCTACAAAAACTAGGCATCAACACCACCGCATCATCAGCAGTTTCCAATGTAAAAGCACCCATGCCTGGCCTCATAATAAACATTGCCGTCAAACCCGGTGATGAAGTAACTAAAGGAGACACCTTGCTTATTCTGGAAGCCATGAAAATGGAAAATGTAATTAAGAGTCCGCGCGATGGCAAAATCAAAAAAATAAACACGGAGTTGAGAAAGGCGGTAGAGAAAAACCACATCCTCATCGAGTTTGAATAATCTATTTTCCTCCTACCGGAAACTTACGGCAGTAGCGTATTCTTGCTGCACCTCGGCAAGTTGCCGCTCGCTTTGTGCACCCGCCTGTGATAGATAATCGGCTATCAAAGCGTTTGCCTCCGGAATTTGTCCGAGAGACTGTTTCCGGTTAAAGAAAATCTTACCGGTTCTTCTGATAAAAAAATCAGCCGGAGTAACAATCATCTCATGTTCCAAAGCATAAGTAACTTCTGCTGTCAGGCAGGCTTGCTCAATGGCGTCATACTTATCTTTTATTACTTGAAGTTGTTTCAGAATAAGGGAAGTGTTTTTCCCATACCTGTAAAACCATTCTTCTACAATCTCTTTCGCAACGTATCCGTTTGCTAGTTGCTGCATGTAATTAAGTGACGATTTAAAATCATCTTCATTATGGAACTCTCCGCCCGACAAGTAGTGAGCAGCCGTGGAACACTTGGCGAATTTTTGATTCAGTTTCTTCTCTGCCAGATCCACGATTTTTTCTGACATTAAACGATATCCGGTCAATTTACCTCCGGCAATGGAGATTAAGCCACTTCTGGAGATAAAGATTTCATCTTTACGAGATAGCTCTCCGGGCGATTTTCCATCTTCTTGTATCAGCGGACGCAGTCCAGCCCAACTGGATACAATATCGCTTTCCTTCAAGTTCAAGGAGGCAAAGACCGAATTGACTGCCTTGAGTAAATATTCTACATCTGCACGATTGCAAACTGGATGATCAATCTCTTCGTTGTAGACCGTATCCGTAGTGCCTAAATACGTGATGCCGTTGCGCGGTATCGCAAAAATCATTCGTCCGTCACCCACATCAAAATAAGCTGCTTGTTGAATGGGGAATTTTTCAAACGGAAAAACAATATGCACTCCTTTCGTTAACTGCAGCCGTTTACCGTGAAGCGATTGGTCTTCTTTCCGCAAAACATCTACCCATGGGCCGCTCGCATTCACTACTACTTTAGCTTTCAC
>CAYQRR010000100.1:6039-8063 GCA_964419635.1 uncultured Chitinophaga sp.
TCCGCAAAACATCTACCCATGGGCCGCTCGCATTCACTACTACTTTAGCTTTCACATCAAAAGTAGCGCCTCCAATATGGTCGATTACTTTTGCTCCGCATACCTTCCCCTCCTGATTCAAAACAAATTCTTTAACCTCTGCATAATTGAGAAGCAATGCTCCGGCAGCAAATGCAGATTTTGCCAGCTCAATAACCAAACGAGAGTCATCAGTGCGATATTCAAAATACAAACCTCCACCGAGTAGTTTGTTGGCTTGTAGTAAAGGTTCCTGCTTTAAGGTTCCACTCACATTCAACATCTTTCTTCGCTCTCCAGATTTTACTCCCGCCAATAAATCATATACAAGCAAGGCCATTGAAGTGGTAAAAGTACCAAGCGTTCCCTCCTCATAAATAGGCAAAAGCATTTTTTCTGGAATAACAACATGGCGGGCAAGTTTGTGAACAATGGCACGCTCTGTCCCCACATCATGCACCAGTTTAAACTCCAGCTGTTTGAGATAACGCAGCCCGCCATGAATTAACTTGGTAGACCTGGAGCTAGTGCCCGAAGCAAAATCTTTTTTCTCTACCAGCAGCACTTTCATCCCGCGCAATGCGGCATCCAGCGCAATTCCGCATCCCGTAATTCCGCCCCCTATCACTAGCAAGTCATAATCCACCAATCCAGCCTTGCTGATAAAAACCGATCTATTCTTGCTGGAAAAATTCATGATGACAGTGCCTGAATACCTTATATTAATTGTTGGAAAACTTCTTCTCGTTGAGCTGTTTCTTCTGTTTGAAAACCGGAATAGCGGTTTGTTTTATAGCCTCATAATCAGCATCCACTGCACGAAGCCGCTGAATGCCGTACTTTTTGAAAAGCGATGCGGCTGTTAAAGCATCTGCCGCTTTAGCAGCATACACGTAATAAACTCCGGTATTTTCCAGGTCTATCAGAGCGGAAGTCAATTCGCTCAAAGGAATATTCTCGGCATCCTCTAAATGCTCTTGCGCAAACTCTTCAGCGGTTCGGGTGTCAATCAAAAAAAACTCGTCATACTGATAATCCATTTCCAATTCATCCGGTTGTATGCCGATAATAAAATCAAGTCCGTATTCAGCTTTCTTCCATGCTTCCAGGCTATCATTCAAACGGCCCAATACATGAAACGTACCTGCATTTTTTAAAAGCCGAGCAAGATGCGGAGCCTCGTTATCCGAAGTCACAAACAATAGCTTTGCATCTTCATCGGTGTATTGCGTAAGCGAAAAAATGAAGTTCTCATCCGGTAAAATGAGGATGGAATTTTCAACGATTCCTTCATAGGTCAAATCCTGCACCCGGGTATCAATAACGGTTGCCCCTTCGTCTACATATTTTTTAAACTGCTCCAGACTAAGTTGTTCCATAGAAAAAAAATTATTGGCGAATGTAGACGAAACAACTTCACCATTTGTCAAAAAATGAATGTACGGCTGTAAGAATTAAGGATAACCGATTTGTATTTACAGAATACAGCACCTGTTTTCCTTTCCGTTCGGTAAACACTATTCTTTGCTCTCTTAAAATTTTGAGTTGCTGCGAACAAATACTTTCATTCAATTTCAAATCAGTGTATATCTGCTCTACGCCTACTCTCTCATTCTGAGCAATGTATTGCAACATTTTGTAGCGCAAAGGATTGACCAACGCCCGCAATAGTTGTTGGCTGATAGCGAGGTGCGGAAGTCGGAGTGGTGTATTCATAGAGTGTAAACACTATTCTAACAAAAAACCCCCGCTGGTGCGGGGGTTTCATTATTTCAATACAGCTGACTATGCTGCAGCTTCTTCTGTGCTTGCTTCAGCAGCCACAGGTGCAGCAGCCTTCGCGTTTTTGCTATCCACTTTAATAGTAACGTGGTTACTGCGCTTGCGCAAACGATAAGCACGACCTTGTGGAGCCGGCAAAAAGCGTTTGAGCATCGTGCCTGCGTCAACAAAAATTTCTTTTACAATCAAATCATTGTCGGCAGCGCTCAAATCATTTTTCTGTT
>CAYQRR010000101.1:0-8001 GCA_964419635.1 uncultured Chitinophaga sp.
TTCACCGGGTTTAACTATCACCTGGTAAAAACCGACAAGAACGGATTTATGAATAACACCAATTGTGATACGACCATTATCACATCACCATCCCGTTCTAATTTTGCGCCTTCGCTTTCTAATGTTACACCGGTTAGCTTGTCCGGTGCCAGCACCAACACGGTGTCGGTAGTGGTAGCCAATTTAAGCCCTACCACCGTGATTGAGTGCATTCAGGTGCCGTGTAATAATCCGCCAACCCCCGTTGCAGCAGCATCACCCAATCCTATTTGTGCAGGCGGTTCCACCACTATAAGCGGCAGTGGCTCCGGCAGCGTTACGTATAAAGTATATGATGCGGCTTCCGGAGGAAACTTTTTGGGCAATGCGCCTTTGTTGGTGTCGCCCGCGGTCAGCACTACGTATTATGTAGGAGCAGAAAGCGCTTCGCAGCCGGGTTGTAGCAGCTTAGCGCGTGGCAGCGTATTGGTGACAGTAAATAATCCCCCCGCCAATATAGGTGCTATTAGTGGCCAGGCCAGCACCTGTGTAGGCTCGCAGAACTATTCTATAGGAGCCGTTAGCGGTGCCACCTCTTATACCTGGAGCGTGAGCGGAGGAGGTACCATTACCTCCGGACAAGGCACTACATCTATAACCGTTAACTGGACAACGGCCGGTGGACCTTATACCGTATCGGTAACTGCCGGCAATACTTGCGGGAATAAGTCAAACACCCTTGCCGTAACAGTAAACCCGAGCGTGTCGGGCGTAACCGCCACCGCTACCCCTAACCCCATTTGTGCCGGAGCAACTCTTACACTAAGCGGAGGAGGCAATGCTGTAACCGGGTGGAGTTGGACCGGGCCGGCTACATTTTCGGCAGCCACGCAGAACACCTCTCGTGCCAACATAACAGCAGCACATGCCGGCACTTACACGCTCAACGCTACCGGCACTTGCGGCAGCGGCAGTGCATCGGTGGTGGTCACCGTTAATAATGTGCCGCAAACGGTGGCGGCCAGCGCCAGCCCGAATCCGGCCTGTGCCGGCAACACGGTATTGCTCAACGGAAGCGCCACCAATGCTACATCATGGAGTTGGAGCGGACCCAATACCTTTTCAGCTATTACCCAAAACACTTCTGTTGTTAATGCACAAGCGGCAGCAAGCGGCACCTATACACTTACCGCTACTAATACCTGTGGTAATGCTACCGCAACAGTAGACGTTACGGTCAATAATATTCCATTGAGCCTGACTGCTACCGCTACCCCTACCGCTGTTTGTCCCGGAGCATCACTCAACCTGAGCGGCAGCGCGTCAGGTGCATCGACTTATTCGTGGAGCGGACCCAATACATTTTCCTCTTCACAGCTGAACAACACCATTAATAATTTTCAGGCAGCCAATGTGGGTAACTATACCCTTACCGCTACGAACTCGTGTGGTAGTGCATCGGCATCGGTGAATGTTAGTTTGTCGGCCGGCCCCACTAGTGTAAGTGCCGGGGCAGTGCTCACGAATGTGTGTATTAATACATCGTTGAGTTTAACGGGCAGCGCAGTGGGCGCCACCTCCTATTCCTGGAGTGGACCAAATGGCTATAGCGCCACGCTGCAAAATCCGGTGCGCCCGAATGTATCGCTTGCCGATAGCGGATTATATACGCTGGTGGCTACCAATATTTGTGGCACGGCCACAGCATCGGTCAATGTGGATGTGGATGCGCCTATTCAAAATTTGGCCTCCAATGCTGCTCCCAACGATACGCTTTGTGCCGGGGCAAGCATTAACTTAAGTGCTACCGCCACACAAACAAATGTTTGGAGCTGGAGCGGGCCCAACGGATATTCATCGCCACTACAGAATCCCATCATTACCAATACTACTGCAGCTAATAGCGGAGTATATACCGTTACGGCTACTAACGCCTGTGGTAGCACTACAGCAAGCGTTTCGATTTTGGTGAATAATCCTATTCAGAATTTAACAGCGACCGCCACAGGCGGTAATAATGTGTGCTCTGGCAGCGGCATTAGTCTTACGGCTGCCGGCACCAACATCAACGGATATAGCTGGAGCGGTCCGGATGCTTTTGCATCGTTACAGCAAAACCCAAGTATCGGCAATGCCACAGTTGCATCAGGCGGAATTTATACTGTAACTGCTTTTAATGCTTGCGGAAACCAAACAGCAAGTGTGACCATACAGGTTGATACTGTGATACAAAATCTTAGTACTAGTGCATCGCCAGATGATACGCTGTGTGCAGGGGGCAGCATTAGTTTATCAGCCAGCGGCCAACCGGTCAATTCATGGAGCTGGAGTGGTCCCTCCGGATTTACATCATCGCAGCAAAACACGACTATAAACAATGCCCAAGCCACCAACAGCGGAACCTACCTTGTAACGGCCACCAATGCCTGTGGGAGCATAAGCGATACCGTTTACATTTTAGTTAACACAATTCCCCTGACCCCCGGCACCATTACGGGCACCGGCACTATCTGCGGCAACGATACCGCAGGCTATTCGGTGACACCTCTTGCCAATGCGACTGATTACACCTGGAGCATAAGTGGGGGTAATATTCTGAGCGGACAAGGAACGACAGCCATTCAGGTGGCTTGGGGCAGCAGTAGCGGCACTTATGCGGTTTCGGTGATTGCCTCGAATGCTTGTGGTGGAAGTGCTGCTTCCACACTCACCGTAACAGTGCAGGCGCCTGCTCCCGTGATGAATGCAGCTATACTGGGCGACACCGCCATTTGCCCCGGCATAGAGTCGTATAGTATTCCCAACATTGCAAATGCAACCTCTTACACTTGGACCGTAAATGGAGGCACGATACTTAACGGCCAAGGAAGCACCGGCATTAATGTGGAATGGACAGGTGCGGGATTGCAAACGGTAAGTGTGGTAGCACAAAACAGTTGTGGGGCCTCTTCAGCAGCCAGTGTAACCGTGCGGGTGCATCCATCGCCAACCGCACCGAGCGTTGCTTTGCAAAACGACACAATTTGCGAAGGTAGCAGCACAGTCATTACTGCAAGTAACTCTATCGGAGGTAATGTGTCCTACAATTTTTATGATGCAGCATCGGGCGGAAACCTGCTGGGTGTGAGTCCGCTAACCGTATCGCCAGCCACCAACACGATTTATTATCTCGAAGTAGTTAATCAATTTGGATGCACGAATAGTAACGGCCGCGTACCAGTAACCGTGTATGTGATACAAGCGCCCACCATACTTGGCATTAGCGCTCAGAGCGATACTATTTGTGCCGGAGCATCTGCCGAGCTCACCGCCAACGTATCGCCACCGGGCACTACCGTAACCTGGTGGGATAATGCCGTAGGTGGAACACAAATTGCCTCGGGCAGCACCTGGAACACCGGCCCGCTCACACAGTCGGTTACGTATTATGCACAGGCTACCTCAAGCGGAGGATGTCAAAACTTGCAAGGCCGAATTGCCACTACGGTTACGGTAACACCCTTGCCGGTGGTTACCCTTACCAGCGATAAAGAAAACAACACCATTTTCCCGAACGAGGTGATCACGTTTACAGCATTGCCGGATTCTTTGAATAGCTATGAGTTTTTCTGGAATGAAACATCGGTACAGTCCGGCAGTTTGAATACCTGGGCATCGAGCAAGCTGAATGATTTAGATTCCATCTGGGTGATTGCCACCAACGAAAGCTGTGTGAGCGTTCGCTCTGAAGGGCTGGTGCGTGTAGTTGATTTCCCGAACGCATTTACGCCCAATGAAGATGGCAAAAACGATGTGTTTTTGAAAGGCTATGATTTGACTATTGTCAATCGTTGGGGGCAAGAACTTTATCGGGGCCGCGATGGTTGGGATGGAAAATACCAGGGCGATAAGGTCTCTCCGGGCACCTATTACTATGTCGTTACCCTCGACAATATTACCGACCGCAAAAGCGCTATTAAAGGAACTGTATTACTGATTGAAGACTAAGCCAGGAGCATGAAAAAATATCTGACCATTTTTACGCTGTTTGCTGCTATTAGCACCAGCTGCGCACAAACCAACCTAGAGCTGGCGAACGAAGCGTTTGCCGCCAAAGAATATGCCGCTGCACTACCCCTGCTGCAAAAGGTACTTAAGAAGCCAGAAAAGAAAACAGATTTAGCCGACATTAAATTTAAAGTAGCAGAATGCTACCGCTATAGCGGAAAACCCGAAGAAGCGGTGGATTGGTATAATCAGGCAAAGGCAGAAGGCTATGCAAATCCGAATTATCTGTTCCATCAGGGGAATATTTATCTCAAGCAAGGTCGATATGAAATGGCGCAACAGAAGTTCGATAACTTTTTGGCCGCACAGCCCAACGATAAAGACGCCACCCGTTTGCTCAACAACTGTAAGTATACCCTTGCCACCCTGCAGGATTCTTCGTTGTATACATTCAAGAACGAAACAGAATTAAACACCAGCTATAGCGATTATGCCGCTGCGCCCCTCAAATATTTGCTGGTGTTTACCTCTTCGCGGATTTCAGAAAAAGGCGAAGCAGTCTATAGCTATGACGGACAAGGATTTTCTGATTTGTATCAAGCGGCTTATTACAAAGAAGACAAGACCTGGAGCAAAGCCAAAAAACTGGAAGCTATTAGTGCAACGGGTAATGATGGTGTGCTGAGTTATTGCGAAAAAACAAAGACTGTTTATTTCACCCGTTGCAATGATGGAAAGGGCAAGAACAACTTCTGTCGCATTTTTGAAGCATCCTATGACGAAGCCACCAATACCTTTGGAGCCCCGCAAGCAATTCCCCTTTCGTTTCAGCAAAAAGGCGATATGGAACAGCCGGCCATTGCACCCGGAGGCGATAAACTATGGTTTGCCAGCCGCATGGATGGCGGACAGGGCGGAAGCGACCTCTGGTACATGCGAAAAGACGGAGACTCGTGGAGCGAGCCGATAAATGCAGGAGCAGTTGTTAATACCGAGTTTGATGAAATGTTTCCGGTGATGCGCGATTCGGTGCTTTACTTTTCCTCGGAGGGAAACACAGGATACGGAGGGCTGGATTTATTTTACACTACCTATGCCAACGGCAGCTGGAACAAGCCTATCAACCTAAATGCGCCCTTCAACAGTAGTGGCGATGATTTTTACATCGCTTACAACAGCGATAACAAAAGCGGCTATTTTTCATCGAACCGAAGCGGGGGTGTGGGCAGCGATGATATCTACAGTTTTTTTCTAACCCCGGTAAACATTTTAGTGAAGGGAAAAATTTCGGATATGGAAACCAACCAGCCCATTGCCGGAGCCATTGTTGTGTTGACCGCTGCCGATGGCACCAGCGACACCACCACTACCAACCCCAATGGGGAATATCTCTTCCAGCTGGATAAAGACAAAGACTATAAAATTAATGTGCTTAACCCCGGCTATTTCGGTGACTCCAGAAAGCTAAGCACACAAGGGGTAAAAGCCTCCAAAGAATATTCTAAAGCCAGTGGGCAGAATTATGATTTTGCTATTAAGCGCATACCCAAAGAAGAAATCAAGATTGATAACATCTATTACGATTACGATAGCTACAACCTGCGCGAAGAATCGAAACCCAGCCTGGACAAACTGGTCAAGCTACTGGAAGACACACCGGGCGCATTGGTGCAAATTAACTCGCATACCGATGAGCGCGGAAAGTTTGAATACAACCTGACGCTTTCCGACAACCGGGCCAAGAGCGTGGTAGAGTATCTGATATCTAAAGGTATTAGTGCCGGCCGCTTGTCTTCTAAGGGGTTTTCATCGTCACAGCCAGTGGTCAAAAACGCCAAAACAGAAGAAGAACACCAAAAGAACAGACGAACTACTTTCCAGGTACTTAAAAACGATTAAAGTAAAAAAGCGCCCCCTAAATACAAACGATATGAAATGCCTGACCCTGATTAAAAATAGTTGTGCGGCCCTGCTGGCGATGCTGGCCTTTGGCAGCCAATTGCGCGCGCAAAACGAACCGGTGATTGCTCACTTTGCCTATCACACCAACGTGTTTAATCCCGCGGTGAGCGGCAACACCCGCGATATTTATCTAAGCGCCCTTTATCGGCAGCAGTGGGTGGGTTTTAAAGAAGCCCCCTCCACCTTCTTGCTGAATGCTTATGGATACATTCCAAAAATAAGAGGCGGTGTGGGCTTGGTTATAACCAACGACATGCTGGGCAAACAGCGGTTTACATCGGCCCGTGTTTCGTATGCCTATTCGCAGCGGCTAAACGACCGCGCCAAACTTTCCATTGGCTTGAGTGTAGGTATGCTCAATAGTTTTGTAAAGGGAGACGAATTAATCTATCAGCAAAACCTTGATCAGAGTGCCATCTTCGACCGCACCAATCGGTTCAAGGCCTTTTTGGCTGCGGGGCTCGAGTTTAGCGGCTACAACACCACCATCGGATTTTCGGTCTCTAACCTGGACCAAGGATTAAAAACAGCCACCCCGTTTCGGGTGCCGCGCCATTACTTTGCCTATGCTAAATACAGTTGGGATATTAATGACAAATTTAACCTGACCCCCGCGGTGTTTGTGCGCAGCATCGATTTTATAGCGCAGGCCGAGGTAAACCTTAGTCTCACCTATAATAAGCGCGTGGTAGTAGGCGTGCTCTACCGTTCGGTAGATGATGCCGGGCTGATGCTGGGCGTGCACATCACCAAGCACCTCCTGGCCAGCTATGCTTTTGATTTCGATTTTGGGCAGCTACGGAAATATCAAACCGGCTCGCACGAAGCGCAACTCATTTATCGGTTCGATGGTATAAAGCAGAAGAGGGTATTTTTGAAATCGCCTCGCTATTTGAATTGATAACCCGAGGGCTTTCTATTCCTGAAAATAAACGCGCTTTACCCGGGCCGATATGCCGGTGAGTATTTCGTACGGAATAGTTTCGGCTGCTTCGGCCACCTCTTCCACCGTAGGGTTTTGCCCAAAGACAATCACCTCATCGCCTTCCTGCGCATCTATACCCGTAATATCGAGCATGGTCATATCCATGCACACGTTGCCAATTACCGGCACCAGATGTCCATTTACCCACATGCGTCCGGTTTTGTTGCTCAGTTTGCGGCTGAGGCCATCAGCATAGCCGATACCTACGGTGGCAATGGTTTTATCTTTGGTTACTTTGCCTACGCGGCCATAGCCCACACTCTCTCCCTTTTTCACCCGCTTGATTTGCGAGATGGTTGTTTTTAAAGTGGAGACATTCATCAGCCGGCTGCCCACTTTTTCAGAGGCATCAATGCCATATAAACCAATGCCCAGGCGCACCATATCGTATTGTGCTGCGGTGTGGCGTGTAATGCCGTTGCTGTTTAAAATATGGCGCCATATTTTGTATGAAAATGCATTGCAAATCTTTTGACTCATCTGCTCAAACCTGCGCAACTGCTCTTGGGTAAAAGCATCGTATGCTTTGTCTTCGCTGGCGGCCAGATGCGAAAACACCGAAGCCACCTGCACCTGCGGATTCGCTTTTATTTTGGCGATGAGCTCATCCAGCTCGCTGTCCAAAAAGCCGAGGCGGTTCATGCCGGTTTCCAACTCCAGGTGAATTTTGTAAGGCTCGTCTTTCTCGCTGCGTAGCAGGGCCAGTATTTCGGTAAAGCGCTCCAAGAGCGAGAGCGAATAAATTTCCGGCTCCAGATTATTTTGAATCATGGCCTCCAGGCTGCGCTGCTCGGGGTTCATTACCATCACCGGCAAAGTAATGCCGCCTTTGCGCAGTTCAATTCCCTCATCGGCATAGGCCACGGCTAAATAATCGCAGCGGTTAAACTGCAGCACATTGGCAATTTCAAAGCTACCACTGCCATAGCTGAAGGCTTTTACCATGGCCATTATTTTAGTGCTGGGTTGCAGCAAATGCTGATACACCTTCAGATTGTGTGCAATGGCGTTCAGGTTGATTTCCAATACGGTTTCGTGGGCTTTTTTTTCCAGAAACTTTCCAATGATTTCGAACCGGAATTTTCGGG
>CAYQRR010000102.1:0-7959 GCA_964419635.1 uncultured Chitinophaga sp.
ACTATTGTTGGCTATCAGTTTGGCAACATTGAAATTGTAAAAAAGAATTTTGAGATTGTCATTCTCGGTATCATTTTCGTATCGGTGCTTCCGATTATTTGGCAAGTTGTAAAATCAAAATTATCCGCCTCCAAATAGCGGTCACCGTATGAGGAAGTTTGGATTAATTGGGTTTCCTCTCACGCATTCTTTCTCAGCCAGTTACTTTGAAGAAAAATTTATACGAGAAAAGATAAAGGGCTGCCTGTACGAGCTATTTCCGCTTGAAAAAATAGAAGAATTAACAAGCCTCTTGCAAAATCAACCGTCACTCTGCGGGCTCAATGTAACGATTCCCTATAAAGAAGCTGTGATTCCATATTTGGATGTACTAAGCGCGGAAGCTCGTGAAATTGGTGCTGTGAACTGCATCAAAATTATCAAGGGTGAACTCCACGGATTCAATACAGATGTATATGGATTTGAAAAATCTACTGCCGCCCTGTTTTCAAAAGAACCGCTACAAGCTTTTGTGCTGGGTAGCGGAGGGGCATCCAAGGCCGTTCAATATTGCTTGAAGCGAATGAAGATTCCGTATGCGACCGTTTCCAGAAATCAAGCAGCCGGTTTCAGTTACTCTTCTATAGAGTCACAAATGGGGGAGCATAATGTATTTATCAATACAACACCACTTGGGATGTTTCCTCATACGCAATTTGCTCCGGATATACCTTACCATTTGCTGACCGCTGACGATATACTCATTGATTTAATTTACAACCCCGAGGAAACATTATTTTTAAAAAAGGGGAAAGAAGCGGGTTGTAAAATCAAAAATGGAAGGGAAATGCTACAACTACAAGCTGAAAAAAGTTGGGGAATCTGGAACGAACCCTCTAACTAAAACTACTTACGAAAACCCCACCACACCAATACGGCATTCCATACAGTGACTAAAAAACCTAAGCCAACTTTTGTCCACGCACGCTGTGTAAAATCAGGAATTTCGCCTGTGAGCAATTGCATTGCTTTCTGCCAAACGATGTAATAATTACTTAGGTAGTAAGCATCTTTTACCACAAAGAGGGCATAAAAAAAGAAGACTAATAGGTAAGCTCCCCAAGCTACTGCTCTTCTGGCTTGCGAATAGAGATTTACATTAATCACAAGCACCAGAAAAAAGAAATTCAATACAAAATACATAAGCTCTTTCATGGAGTTGTATTGCATATTTCCCTCCTCAGGTATTTGACTGTGTGTAAGTGCGCGCATAGTAAAAAAGGAGGCCAGAAATGTAAGTAGGAGACCCACGACAAATATGCTGGTAAATGACTTCAGCAAACGATCCGGTTCAGGGTTAAAGAAGGCAGCTGTGGATTCTGTTCTTTTATAAAGAACAGCCATCATAAAACCCACGGCCGCCACTAAAATGTAAATGATGAGTGAAAACATAATTTTAATCGGTGGTAAGTTGCAAAAAAAGCCTTAAGCAACAAAATCAATCTCCGGCTCTATCGAGCAAAGAAGTGGGCAATTGCTTGGTAGTTTTGGCTCCCAGTTCCTTCATTTTTTCTGCTCTGCGCACCAAATTACCTGTGCCTTCATACAATTTCTTCATTGCATCTTCATAATCTGCTTGCGTGCTTTTAATGCCCTTACCAATTCTTATAAGGTCATCGACAAAAGCAACAAACTTATCGTAAAGTTTGCCTCCTTCTTCAGCTATTTCTAGAGCATTTCTGGTTTGCCGTTCCTGTTTCCAAATAGATGAAATGGTGCGAAGGGTCGCCAGCAAAGTACTAGGACTAACAATAACAATTTTGCGATCCCAGGCAAAACTAAAAAGCTCAGCATCGCCTTGCACCGCCAGGCTAAAAGATGATTCTATGGGTACAAAGAGCAAAACAAAATCAGGAGTATGTAAGCCAGCTGCTGACTGATAATTTTTGTCGCTCAGTAACTTTACATGACTTCGAAGTGACTCCACATGTGCTTTTAAATATTTTGCCCGGTCCGTTTCGTTGTCGGCATTTACACAAGAGTTGTAGGCTATCAATGAAACTTTGCTATCAACAATCACGTGCTTGTTATCCGGCAACATGATAACCACATCCGGTTTTATTCGGTCCCCATCTGTATTCGTAGACGTAAACTGCGTTTTGTATTCCTCTCCTTCCTTCAATCCACTTCGTTCCAGTATTTTCTCGAGCACCATTTCGCCCCAATTGCCCTGCTGCTTGTTGTCTCCTTTTAGTGCTACGGCTAACTGATTAGCCTCTGCGCTTACTTTATTATTCAACTCAATCAGATTCTTCAGCTCCGTTTTCAGGGTTACGCGTTCGTCATTCTCTAACTTATAGGTCTTGTCTACTTTTTCTTCAAATTCCTTAATGCGCTCCTTCAGCGGATTTAGTATTACATCCAGGTTATTTTTATTCTGCTCAGTAAACTTGAGGCTCTTCTCTTCCAGAATTCGATTGGCCAGATTTTCAAACTCCTTCGTGAACCGCTGATTGAGTTCCTCTAGTTCTTGTTTTTGTTCCGCAAGGCGTTTATTCAAATTCTCATTTTCATTCTTTAAGTAAGCCAACGAGGAACTCAGCGTCTCCGATTTAATTCGCTCTGTCAGCAACTTCTGTTCATCCCCTTCTCGCAATAAATTCATCTGCGATTTCAGTTCCTCAAGGCTCTGCTCTTTCAGCAGGATAGTGGCCGTGGCCGCGCTCAATGCACTATCTCCTTTACTCTTCATCCATAGCCAAGCCATTATAAAACCAATTGCCGCCCCTGCGGCCAAAAACAAAAACTCCATACTGATTTTTAGAATGTTGAAATTACTTTTTGCGGTTACAACATAAAATTTTCATTTCGCGGGTCATCACCAATCTGTTTATGAAAATAAGCTCCGATCTTTTTGAAAATACCGAAGTAGCTTTTCAATCCAAGTCCAACGCGGAGTTGCAAAAAGCAAAGTGGCTTTTTACAATGGTCGGAAGTAATTTTCTGGTAAATACCGGAAGTAATCTTGCCGGATTGGCATTAAATCTGAGGCTTCCCGTTTCACCACTGTTCAAGTATACCGTTTACAATCACTTTTGCGGGGGAGAAACTTTTGATGAATGCAAATCGACCATCAGCATACTACAGAAAAGCAACATTGGAGTATTACTCAACTATGGTGTTGAACTAAAAGAAACAGAAGAAGATTTTGACAAGACTATACTTCGCAACCTGGAAGCAATTGAATTTGGGGGCGGCAATAAATCAGTAAAAGCGCTTTGCATCAAGATTACCGGTTTCGGACGATTTGGTTTGTTCGAAAAAATACAAGCAGGAGAAGCGCTAAATGGGACGGAGAAAAAAGAACTGGAAAGAATAAAAAAACGTTTCGAAAAACTTTGTACCGCTGCCGAAAAACACGCAGTGCCACTATACGTTGATGCCGAAGAGAGTTGGATACAGGAACCGCTTGACCGAATGGTGGAAGAGATGATGGCGAAGTACAATCGAAAGCAATGTATTCTGTTTAACACTTTCCAAATTTATCGGTGGGACCGCCTGGATTACCTACAAAAGCAAGTAACACTGGCCAAAAAAGAGGGCTATTACTTAGGCGCAAAATTGGTGCGTGGTGCCTACATGGAAAAAGAAAGAGAGCGTGCTGCCACCCTAAATTACCCATCGCCCATTCATAAAAGCAAAGCGGCTGTAGACAAAGACTTTGACAATGCTGTGCGGCTTTGTATCGAAAACATTGATCACGTATATGTCTGCATTGCCTCGCAAAGCGAACAAAGCAATGTTCTGGCCATACAATTGGTGGCTCGAAAAAAGATAGACCCCCAGAACAATCACATCCTCTTCTCTCAGCTCTATGGGATGGGAGATAACATCACATTCAATCTAGCCAAGTTGGGGTTCAATGCTACCAAGTATTTGCCTTATGGCCCGGTAAAAGATGTAGTACCTTACTTAATTCGAAGAGCGCAAGAGAACACATCCGTATCCGGGCAAACCGGCAGAGAATTGAGTTTAATTAAACGTGAGATTAAAAGAAGGAACAAGTAAAATTATCTTTGAAACCATGAACCCGAATCTGGATGCCGATAAAGACCATTTGAATAAATCTGACATGGAGGTGGAGAAGGCCTTGCGGCCAAGAGCATTGGATGATTTTATGGGTCAACCCGGCATCATTGATAACCTGTTTGTATTTATAGAAGCAGCACAAAAACGAAGCGAAGCACTCGACCACGTACTGCTGCATGGCCCTCCGGGATTGGGTAAAACTACACTCAGTCATATAGTAGCCAATGAGATGAAAGTAAATCTCAAAATTACCTCAGGGCCGGTGCTGGAAAAACCGGGTGATCTGGCCGGTTTACTTACCAATCTGGAACCCAACGATGTGCTTTTTATTGATGAAATACACCGAATTAGTCCGGTGGTGGAAGAATATCTTTATAGCGCCATGGAAGACTACAAGATTGATATTATGATAGATACGGGCCCGAATGCGCGTAGTGTACAAATTGGGCTCAATCCTTTTACGCTGGTAGGTGCCACTACACGCTCAGGTCTGTTGACAGCCCCACTTCGTTCGCGTTTTGGCATAACTTTTCGCTTGGAATATTATGATAGCGAGGTGCTCAAAAACATTTTGAAGCGCTCTTGCAAAATTCTTAAAACAGACATTAACGAAGATGCTGCCTACGAGATTGCCCGCAGAAGCCGAGGCACTCCGCGTATTGCCAATTTATTATTGCGAAGAGTGCGCGATTTTGCACAAGTAAAAGGAGATGGCACCATAACATTGGATATTACCCGCTTTGCCTTAGAAGCTTTAAACGTAGACCAGCACGGATTAGATGAAATGGATAATCGCATACTTGCTGCCATTATCGAAAAATTTAAAGGAGGCCCCGTGGGGCTCACCACCATTGCCACAGCCGTGGGTGAAGAGGCAGGAACGCTGGAAGAGGTATATGAACCATTTTTGATTAAAGAGGGTTTTTTAAAACGTACACCAAGAGGCCGCGAAGCCACCGAAATGGCCTACAGGCACCTGGGCAAAACACCACCAAGCATTAGCGGAGGGCTTTTTTAACAGCCCCATACAACTGCTCGATTTACGACATTGTTATTTTTCTATTTTGCGCACCTTTTCACCCTTTATGAAGAACTATTTACTTGCGCTGAATCTCCTTTTATCTGCCTTTACGGCCTTTTCACAAAAAGGCTCCATTAAAGGATTTATCTACGACAAAGCCGATGCGGAGGGTATACCATATGCCAATATTAAAGTGGAAAATACCGACTTTGGTGCCGTAACCGATGAACATGGCTTCTTTTACATACCGAACCTTCCTGTTGGCAATTACACGGTAAAAACATCATACATCGGCTACGAACCTCAAACGCTGGAAGTGGAGGTCAAAAAAGGGCAAACCGTTAACTTGAAAATTTTCATTGAGCAAAAATCGGTGGAACTTCAAAACGTAGAAATTAGTGCAGAGAAGCAACAAAAGCGCACCGAAAGTAGGGTAAGTGTGGTAAGCCTGACCGCCACAGAAATTAAAAGAATGCCCACCGTAGGCGGAGAAGCCGACATTGCGCAATACTTACAAGTGCTGCCGGGTGTTGTAAGCACAGGCGACCAAGGCGGTCAGGTTGTAATCCGCGGAGGAACACCCATTCAAACTCGTTTTTTGTTAGATGGAATTACCGTTTACAATCCCTTTCACTCCATCGGCCTTTTCTCCATTTATGAAACCGACCTCATCAAAAATGTGGATGTGTATACCGGTGGATTTCCGGCACAATATGGGGGTAGAATTTCAGCGGTAGTAGATGTAACTACACGTGATGGAAACAAGAAGAAATTTAGCGGAAAAGTGGGAGCCAGTCCGTTTATGGCTCATGCCCTGCTTGAAATTCCGGTAGTAAAAGCACGCGAAGGAAAGAATGTGAGCGCATCGCTGGTGCTCAATAGCAAAGTTTCCTATTTGGATCAAAGTTCTAAGGCTCTCTACCCCTGGGCAGGCAAAGAAGGACTGCCGTTTAAGTTTTACGATGTGTATGGAAAGTTTACTGTTGATATGGGAAAGGGTAGTAAGTTCACGCTTACCGGGTTTAACTTTCGCGATATTGCCAATTTCAACGCGGCCAAATACCTCTGGAACACATTCGGTGTGGGGGTTAATTTTTTGGCAGTACCTAAAAACAGTAACCTGTATTTCAATACCCATGTCAGTTATTCTCAATATGAAATCAACCTCACCGAATCGGACAATCGCCCACGCAGAAGTTTAATTGGTGGATTTGACATTGGAATGGATTTCAATTACTATCTCAAAAATGGAGAAGTCCGCTACGGGTTAAATATTGATGGAAACAGAACTGAGCTGGAGTTCACCAACCAATACGACCAAAAAACCGAACAGAACCAAAACACCACTGATTTGCATGCCTATTTCATGGTGCACAAATACGTTAAGAAATTTGTGATTGAAGCAGGAGCACGTATCTCTTACTATGGCAATATTGGTGCTTTTTCGCCCGAGCCAAGGTTAAGCATGAAACTGAATGCCCATGAAATGGTACGTCTGAAATTGGCGAGCGGAATGTATTCGCAAAATTTCATTAGCGCCAAAAGTGATAAAGACGTAGTGAATCTTTTTACCGGATTTCTGACAGGACCGGATGAAGATATTGCGGATGCTACCGGCAAGCGGAACGATAAAATCCGAAACATGCAGCGCAGCGTACATATCATTTTTGGAGTAGAGCTAGACTTGCCCAAAAACGTGGAGATTAATATTGAGCCTTATTACAAATACTTCTGGAGGCTTATCAACATCAATCGTTTTAAGCAGTTTAACAGCGATGCCAATTTCCTGCTGGAATCCGGTGATGCTTATGGTCTGGACATTAGCGCTAAATGGGAATACAAAGGCATTTATCTTTATGGAACCTACAGTTTAGCTTGGACCAACCGAAGAGATGGTAAACAAACCTATCCGCCACATTTTGACCGCAGACACAACACCAACTTGATTGCCGCCTATACCTTTGGCAAAAAGAAGGACTTTGAGGTATCTGCTCGCTGGAATTTCGGAACTGGATTTCCGTTTACTCAAACACAAGGGTTTTATGAGAATATCAACTTCTCCCAATCTGGTATTGCCACTGATTATACCGGTGCAAATGGCAATTTGGGGATTGTCTATGATGAGCGCATCAATGCCGGTCGCCTACCTACTTACCACCGATTAGACCTTGCCTTTAAGAAAATCTTCAACATTAAAGAGAAGGCAAAGATTGAGCTAAATGCAAGTGTGAGTAATGCTTACAACAGACAGAACATCTTTTACTTTGACCGTATTCGATTTACGCGCGTCAACCAGTTGCCCATCATACCCAGCCTTGGTTTTGCCGTAAGTTGGTAAAAGCCCTTTTGCACAACATGTAATTTATAGATTCGCTTATACATTACCGGTTATGCAAGCTCCTTTACCTGAACGTCTCCGCCCCAAATCCTTCAACGATTTTGTAGGCCAACAACACTTAATTGGTGAGGGTAAAGTTTTGCGTAAACTGATTGATAGCGGAAATATTCCGTCCATCATTTTTTGGGGGCCACCAGGGGTAGGTAAAACCTCCCTGGCACGCTTTATTGCAGACAAAGTTCATTTACCGTTTTATCAGTTAAGCGCTATTGATAGTGGCGTTAAAGAGGTAAGAAAGGTAATTGAGGAAGCCAATACGAACGGAAAAGCACTGCTGTTTATAGATGAAATTCACCGTTTTAACAAAGCACAGCAAGATGCGCTACTGGGTGCGGTTGAAAAAGGCACTATTACACTGATAGGTGCCACTACAGAAAATCCATCATTCGAAGTGATCTCTGCTCTGTTATCCCGCTGTCAGGTGTATGTGCTAAAGCATTTGGAAAAAGAAGAATTGGAGCAACTCGTAAAA
>CAYQRR010000103.1:0-7945 GCA_964419635.1 uncultured Chitinophaga sp.
AAATAAAGGCTGACAATAAAGGGGGAGTCTTTTGCCTCTTGCCAGGGAATAATGCCGAGCACCGCTATTTGCATAAGTAAATACAACGTGGCAATAATGGCTATAGAAATAAAAATACTTCGTGGAATGTTGGTCTCCGGATCTTTTATTTCAGCACCCAAATGACATACATTATAGTAACCTAAAAATGAGTAAACTGTTTTGATGCTGGCTTGGCCGAGCCCAAAAAAGAAAACGGGCGTAAGGTCAAATGCATCCGGTGCGTAGCTAAAGGCTTGCTGTGAGTTGAAGCCAGGAACAGCACTTACTATGAGCCAAAGAATGGTTCCACCAACTAGCATTCCCATGAGGACAGAGATTTTGCCTATGTCTGTAATCTTTCTGTAAAGCAATAGCGTAATACATGCAACCAATGCTCCCGACACCAGCTTTTGTTCTATGGTGGATAGAGGCACTAAAAAGGTTAGATATTGTGAAAACCCGATGGCTCCTGATGCCACCACTAAGGGAGCTTGAATTATGGTTTGCCAGATATACAGAAAAGACAACAGCCTCCCTGTTTTATGTTTGCCATACAGGTTTTGAAGAAAGGAATAGCTTCCACCTGCCATAGGCCATTTGGCTCCTAATTCGGCCCATACAACGCCATCTGCAAAAGAGAGAATTGCACCAAGTATCCACGCCAAAATACATTGCGGGCCATTCATAGCACCGATAATAAACGGGATGGTGATAAAAGGACCAATACCAACCATATCAATGGTGTTGACAGCCACGGCTTGTCGCAAACTTAGTCCCCTTATGAGTTGACTCATGAAGTAAATGTATGATTGCTAAGTTTACGCAATGAAAAATATTTTGCTCTTAGTGCTCTTGCTCTTATGTGCTTTTTCTGAAGCCCAAAAAAGCGGACCAAAAGTATTAGTAGTAACAGCGCATCCAGATGATGAAACAGGGATGGCTGCAACCATTTACAAAGTGACACATGAATTGAATGGCATTGTTGACCAATGTGTCATTACCAACGGTGAAGGCGGTTACAAGTATTCAACGCTGGCCGAATCCTATTACCAGCTAGAGTTAACGGACGAGAAAATCGGACGAGAAAATCTTCCGCGAATTCGTAAGCAGGAGTTGATAAATGCCGGCAAGATTATAGGCATGAACAATATTTTTTTTCTGGATCAAAAAGATGCTCATTACGGTTTGGATGAACGCGAACCACTAGACACTACCTGGAATGTAAGTTGGGTGAATGCAAGGCTAAAGGAAATTCTGATGCAGACAAAGTATGATTTCTTATTCTGCTTATTACCCGTGCCCGAAACACATGCACACCATAAGGCAGCTACTCTCTTGTCTTTGCGAACGGTTCAATCTTTGCCTACAAACCAGCGACCCATTGTATTAGGCGTAACGGGCAGTTCTGCAAAAGATACCGCTACTTTACAATTTGAGCAATTGAAAAACTATACCGAAACCAGAGTAGAAGGGAATAAGCACATGTTTCGGTTCGATAAGTCGGTTCCGTTCGGGTTTAAAGATAAACTCAACTATAAAATCATAGTAAATTGGGAAATTTCGGAACATAAATCGCAAGGGACGATGCAATTGGCGATGAATGCCGGTGACTATGAAAACTATTGGTTCTTTGCCCTAAACCCGGCAGCTTCAAAGGAAAAGTGTCAGACTTTTTTTGAATCATTAAAATCGATTCCTTACCCGCAAAAGAAGTACTGAAATTTTACTTGTAAATAGCGACCAATTCTCTACCACCACTGCTTTTCATAGCGCGATACATACCCTCAGAGTTAAAGGGCATGTTAATGTTTCCGTTTTTATCTATGGCTACCAAGCCCCCCTCGCCTTCCATTACTACCAGTTTTTTCATCACTACTTCTTCGCAGGCTTGCGACAGGGAAAGGTTTTTATACTCCATTAAAGCAGAGATGTCATACGCCACTACCGCTCTGATAAACAACTCACCATGACCGGTACAGCTGATAGCGCATGTTTTGTTATTGGCATAAGTTCCAGCGCCAATCATAGGCGAATCGCCAATGCGTCCGGTGTGTTTATTGGTCATGCCACCAGTGGAAGTAGCTGCTGCCAGATTACCCAATGCATCACATGCTACGGCCCCCACCGTACCAAATTTTTTATCACTTGTGTCGGTATGGTCCAAGATTGTTTTGCCGGCTAGCAAGGATTTTTGCCATTGCTCCCATCTGAAATTATCATGAAAATACTCGTCTGGTTCCATTTGCAGTCCGAATGCTTGAGCAAATTGTTCAGCTCCGGGTCCGCTTATAAAAACGTGGGATGTATTTTCCATAATCTTGCGCGCCAAAGACACCGGATTTTTTACGTTTTGCACCAAACTCACCGCACCTGCACGCAGTTCGCATCCGTCCATTATGGCAGCGTCCATTTCATGCTTCCCCTCGCTGTTGAACACAGCTCCTTTGCCGGCATTAAATAGTGGGCAGTCTTCCAAACTGCGAACCGCAGCTTCTACAGCGTCTAATGCAGAACCTTGTTTTTCTAAAATGCCATATCCGATATGTAAAGCAGTTTGTAGTGCATGTGTGTATCGCTCTTCTTTTTCGGCAGTCATACTGCTGCGAAGAATAGTGCCAGCGCCTCCGTGTATGGCAATTCCGTAGTTCATTGTAAGGTGATTTATAGTGCCTGCTTTAAATCTGCAATAATGTCCTCCGCATCTTCAATGCCCACGCTTAATCGAATAAGTCCATCGCTGATGCCAAATGCTTCCCGTTGTTTTTTCGGTACAAAATAATGACTCATCGAGGCCGGGTGCTGAATAAGCGTATCGATAGTCCCCAGTGAGGCAGTCAGTTTGCAAAGTTTTATTTTTTGCATCAATTTTTTTCCGGCCTTGTAGCCTTCCTTTAACTCAAAGGAGAGTACCCCACCAAAGTTTCTCATTTGCTTTTTGGCCAAAGTATGTCCCTCATCTGTTTTTAGGCCGAGGTAGTTTACTTTAGCTACAGACTTATGCTGCAACAAAAAATCAGCAACGGCTTGTGCATTTGCACAATGTTTTTCCATCCGCAGAGATAGCGTTTTCATACCTACGTTCAGCATCCATGCATCAAATGGGGCACAGATGGTGCCGTTCAGCTTTCTTATCTTCCACACTTCTTTTTTTATAAACGATACATCTTTACCCAATACAAAGCCACTAAGGCCGGTACCGTGTCCGTTTAGATATTTGGTAGATGAATGAAGAATATAATCGATGCCAAATTTGAAAGGTTGTTGCAAATACGGAGAAGCAAAAGTATTGTCCACAGCGGTTTTTACTCCATGTTTTTGAGCAATGGAGTGCAGCATTGCTAAATCATAACAGCGGATGGTGGGGTTGGATGGTGTTTCGATATACATCAGTTTCACCTTCTTATTTTGCCTTAGTATTTCCTCCACTTTTTTTGTGTTGCCGAAGTCGGCATACACAACTTCAATACCATATTCTTTTCCGTAATGATTGAAGTAGTCTACCGAAGTTCCGTAGATATTACCCTGCGCCAGAAGGGCATCACCCGGTTTTAATACACTTTGAAAGAGCGCAGAAAGTGCAGCCATGCCCGAAGAGAATACCAGTGCTTTGGCCGTAACCTCCAATCCAAATGTTTCTAGTTGCTCCAGCTTTTTTTCTACCAGTTCGGCATTAGGATGGCTCCATCGCGAATAGATAAAAGCCTCCTCTTTTCCTTCAAATACTTTCTGTGCTTTCTCTGCGCTTTCATATACATAAGTAGAGGAAGTGAAAATAGGAGCTGCATGAGGAGTGATATTGTGTAATGGAAAATCATCTTGTGAGGTAATGGTGGCAAAGCCTTTGGATGAACCACTGGTCTTTTGTTTTTTCTTTTTCATAAAACGGTATCCGTATTTGAATGCCAACCATAAGCGGTTGTCTTAAGCATAATAAGCAGCGTTAACTAAAAATTAATTGAGTGGGAAAAGAAAAGCTATTTGTTTTTTAGTTCCTCCAGCAGTTTCAATAGCGTTTCGTTTTGTTTTTTCAGGTTATCAATTTCTTTCTGTTGTTCCTGCATACCACCTACGAGTATAGGTATTATCTCCGTATAGTTCATAGCGTTAAACTCCACAGCATCTGAAAGTTTTTTACCATGCTTCTCGTCTCCGTTTTCATACATAGCCGGTGTCACTGCCTTTTTAATAGCACTAGGAATCACCTCCTGCACTTCGTCAGCTATTAAGCCATATTGTAGGCCTTCCGACAAATGAAGGTGTTGGTATTCTTCTGTTTTGTAAAAGTAAGTGGTGGGCCGCAGTCTGTTTATGATCTCCAGCGAGTTTCGCAAAGGTTGAATATCGCTTTTAAGCTTTCTATCGGAGGTAGTATAACTAGCGCCAAAAACAGCTCCATTAAAATACCCCGCCCAGGTGGTGCCGGACGTTGCACTGCCATAGACACCGTAGTTAGTGGTGGCGCCTGAGGCAAAACCGTATACACCATAAGAACTTGTTCCTCCGTATCCATACCCGTATACCCCATAATTACTGGTGCTGCCGTACCATCCGGTGCCATACAAGCCATATCTGGAACCCGTCCCTGATATAGTTGCATTTGCTCTTGCACCCATGTAACCACTCTCAAAGTAACCTCCATAACCATTAAACGCTGTCGTGTTGGTGGCGGCATATATGCCATAGTTGTCACTAACCGGGCTGTTGTTTACAAACCATCCAATGCTGGCGCGGTTACCTACTGCGTGCAGTGTAAATGATGGACTCGTAACACCAATACCTACGCTGACGGTATCAACACCGGTGCCGCCCAAAACCATAGCGCTGTTGGCAGAAACTTTTGCGTTATAACCAATCGCCACTGAACGGCTGATGGAGGAAGAAGTTACATCGGCACTATCACCCAGCATCGTATTTCTGCTTCCGGTTGTAATTGTTTTACCGGCATAGGAACCAAAAGCACTATTCGAATAGCCGGTAGAAATGGCGTTCATTGTAGTGTATCCCATCGCTGTGTTATCCCGTCCTGAGGCAGGGAACGAACCACGTAGTGCCCAAAAACCGACCGAGCTATTATTGGAACCGGTAGTATTATAATCCATTGCACCCGCCCCTACCGCAGTATTTAAATTACCCGAAGAAGTGTTGGTCAAGGAATAATGACCCACAGCGGTATTTTGACCAGCGGTATTACTATACAATGCGGAGTGACCAATGGCTACATTCCCGCCACCCGCTATGTTGGTGGTTAATGCATCGGAACCTACCGCCACGTTTTCGCTACCGGTTGTATTGGCATCCAGCGTACGAATACCGATAGATGTATTATTGGCACCGGATGTGGTGGTATACAAAGATTGGGTACCCACTGCGGTATTGCCAATCCCCGTAATGTCCCCAAGCGCCCCGAAGCCTGAGTTGTATCCTACAAAAATATTTTCGGAACCTTCATTGTTTTGTCCTGCATTCATTCCCACCATAGTGGCATAGCTGGAACCGTTACTGTTTAAACCGGCAAAAGCCCCAACTGCCGTGTTGTAATCCCCCTCGGAGTTCCCCATTGCCCAGCGCCCAACGGCTGTGTTTTGAATTAAGGTACGGCCATACTCCAGAGCACCCACACCCAAAGCTACGTTATCGTAACCGGTATAATTCTGTCTGAGCGACCTCCATCCCACGGCACTATTGTTGTAACCGGAGGTGTCGTCCAACATGGATTCAAAACCAAGTGCAGTGTTGTTACCATTCTTAACATGGTTAAATAACGCATTTACTCCTGCTGCCACGTTGCCGGTTCCGGTCGTGTTATAGCGTAATGCCTGAACACCCAGAGCTACATTGTAGCCTCCGGTTACAGAGTTGGCCAGGGCAGCATAACCTACCCCTGTATTGTAATAAATATTATATGCTTTGTTGTTGGCAATGCCCTGCCCTGCATAGGCGCCCAAATAGGTATTGTATGCACCAATGCTATCGTAAATTCCGGACCACAGACCTACATATAAATTTTCATCTCCGGAGTAATGATGTTGCCCCGATAGGCGACCTATAGCAGTATTGTTGTTGGCAGCAGGGCTGTTTTGTAACGCTGCACGTCCTATTGCCATGTTGGTGCTACCGGTCGTGTTTTTTTCTCCGGCATAGGCACCAATGTAAAAGTTATAAGCGCCTGCTGTGTTCTCCAATCCAGCACTATTCCCTATAAAGAAATTACGGAAGTTAGTGGTATTCATACCGGCCTTGTTGCCGATGGCAAAATTTTCCGGTGCATTGCTGACGAATAAAGCACTATCTCCAATGGCAATAATGTCGGAGGTAGTGGTAGCACTTTGCGCAGCGTGAGCACCGATACTTATGTTTCGGCTGCCCGAAGACATTAAATGCGCGGCACTGTCGCCTAAAGCAACGTTATGATTTCCGGTTACCCCTGCATTCAGCCCATGCAAAGCGCGCACCCCAATTCCAATATTTCCACGCCCCGTATACCCATAATACATGGCCCCGTGGCCCATAGCAACATTTGCTTTGCCGGTGGTGATAAATCTCAATGATAGTGCGCCTACGGTTGTGTTTTCATCACCGGTGCGAAATCCACTAACCGAATTTCCTACACCGGCATAGTAACCTACGTAGGTATTGTAATCGCCTTCGTTGTAGTATCCTGCATAAGCTCCAAGCATGGTAGAGCCAAAGGCTGAGTCAGTGAGTGCACCGGAACTATATCCTGCACCGGTGTTATAGTTGGATTTAGAATTAAACAACGAAGCTCTTCCTAATGCTGTATTATAAGCCGCATTCACTGAGGCTTCCATAGCGCCAACACCGATAGCCGTATTCTCATTGCCTGTTTTATGATTGCGTAAGGCACGCCAACCCATGGCCACATTCATATCGCCTGTGCTATCAAACTGCATGGCTTCGGCTCCTATGGCTGTGGTATTAATGGAAGAAATACTACCATTCATCGCTTGTTTCCCTATGGCTACGTTATTGTATCCTGAAGAGTCATTGTAATAAGACCAAAAACCGATTGCCACATTATGGTAACCTTGTCTATTTCCATAACCGGCTCGGTCGCCCATAAATGTGTTTTGAATACCTTTTGAAAAAACACCTGCTTCAAAACCAAAAAAAGCATTGCCATATCCGGTTTGGTTATCGCGACCTGCATTGTAGCCGGTAAAGGTGTTAAAGCTTCCTGTTGTTGTATATTGACCGGCATTTACTCCCACAAATGTACTGTTGCTAGCGCTACTAACCGATGCCGCTGCACTATCTCCTATAAAGGTATTGTCATTTCCCGGAAACAACTCAAACACTCCGGGAATAGTCAATCTTGCTCTTTGAGTATTGTTCGTTTTTAAAACCAATTGCTCGCTATCGGTTGTTCCTAAAAAATTGACTGCATCATTAGTACCGCTGTTCCCATTTATGCTCCAGTCGGTAGAAGCACCCGGGGCTACCCAGCCGGGCACTCCGCTGCCGTTGAGTGTAAGCACCGCTCCATTGCTGCCTTGTGGAATAGCTTTAAGATCGCCATTAACATCGGCATATAAAAGTCTATCGGTGGAAGCGGTGGGAGCCGTTGAAAATGTGCCGGCTCCGGATACACCATCTACACGAACGGTATTTCCTGTGCCACTTACATGCAGCAACTGTGCCGGAGTAGTTGTGGCGATTCCCACTTTACCATTGGCATCTATGCGCACCCGTTCTGCATTTTGTGTACCAAATTTCATTTCCCCGTTGGCAATGTAATTCCAGATCATAGCATCGCGCACCTGAATAGAGCTAATGTCTAAGCCGAACAAAGTTCCATCGGCATTGGGTGTGGTGGGTTGCGATACCATCAATCCGTTTCTTAAACCGGTATTTTCGGTAATGTGAAGTTGTGTGGCAGGAGCGGTTACGTTGATTCCAAGACCGT
>CAYQRR010000104.1:0-7932 GCA_964419635.1 uncultured Chitinophaga sp.
TGATAACCCGGGGCAGTCAAGTCCGGTATTTCTTTTGAAGTAGCGGCACTGCTGTCAAAGGTACTCTTGAGTTCTTCCAATTTGGCTTCCGCTGTCGCTTTCAGCGTATTCATCAGCTGGCCATATTCTTTTTTGCGCTCATTGGGTAATTGCGCCATGGCACCGAATAGGTCTTTTAAAACATTTTTGCTTCCAAGATATTGTATGCGGAACTGCTCCACCTCCGCAGCATCCTTGGGGGCAGCATTTTTAATCTCTTCTAAGACTGAATTCGCTTTATTGAAGGCTTCTTCCATAACTCCTGTTCAAATTTTATTTCCTCGAATAATTGGGGCTCTCTTTAGTAATCATTACATCGTGCGGGTGGCTTTCCTGCATGCCGGCATTGGTAATGCGTACAAACTGTGCCTGCTGCAGGGCTTTGATATTCTTGGCTCCGCAATACCCCATGCCGGCCCGCAGCCCACCGGTGTATTGATACATGACTTCGGCCAGTGTACCTTTAAAGGGCACCCGACCTACAATCCCTTCCGGTACCAGTTTTTTAATATCATCTTCCACGTCCTGAAAGTAGCGGTCTTTGCTGCCTTCCTGCATGGCCTCCACCGAACCCATTCCACGATAAGATTTAAACTTTCTGCCTTCGTAAATAATAGTTTCACCGGGGCTTTCATCGGTGCCAGCAAAAATGCTACCGGCCATCACCGTATCGGCTCCGGCCGCTATTGCTTTTACAATATCGCCCGTGTATCGGATGCCTCCATCGGCAATAATCGGCACCCCTGCTTTTTTACCGGCTTTGCTGGCATTGTAAATGGCCGAAAGTTGTGGTACGCCCACCCCTGCTACTATTCGTGTAGTGCATATACTGCCGGGGCCCACGCCCACCTTTACCGCATCCACCCCGGCATCTATCAGTGCTTTAGCGCCCGCTTCGGTAGCCACATTACCACCTACAATATCCAGATTTTTGAAAGTTTGCTTAGCCTTTTTCACGGCCAGCAGGACCCCTCGGCTATGTCCGTGGGCGGTATCAATGCACACCATATCCACCCCTACCTGTTGCAGTGCTGCAATGCGGTCAAACATATCGCCCGTAACCCCTACTGCTGCACCACAGAGCAAGCGGCCAAACTTATCTTTGGTACCGTTGGGATGGTTGCGCACTTTCAAAATGTCTTTGTAAGTAATGAGCCCCACCAGTTTGCCGTCCTTATCCACTACCGGCAATTTCTCAATCTTGTAGCGCTCCAGTATCTTTTCCGCACTCTTCATGTCGGTTCCTTTGGGAGCCGTAATTAGTTTTTCTATCGTCATTACCTCCGTTACTTTACGTTTCATGTTTTTTTCGAAACGCAAGTCGCGATTGGTCAATATGCCTACCAGTTTCCCCGCCTTGTCCACAATGGGTATTCCCCCAATTTTGTTTTCGCTCATCAGCCGCTGCGCCTGGCCAATTAAAGCATCTTCCTGCAGGGTGATGGGGTCAATAATCAAACCGCTGTCTGCGCGCTTGACCTTACGCACCATTTCGGCTTGCTTCTCAATGCTCATGTTTTTATGCAGTATTCCAATACCCCCTTCGCGGGCAATGGCAATAGCTAAAGCACTTTCGGTAACGGTGTCCATGGCGGCAGATACCAATGGCACATTTACTTCTATGTTGCGGGTCAGGCGCGACCTCATATCCACTTCGCGCGGAAGCACTTCGGAATATGCCGGAACCAATAACACATCATCAAAAGTGATTCCTTCAACAGAGAATTTTTCGGAGGGAGATTTTTTTGTTGCCATGCGCGAAAATAATGAGAGAGTTGAAAGGTGCAATGCACGACTTCCTTCTCTACTGTTTTATTTTCATTGCTTGCTTTACTAATAAGTTTTAAAATAAGTGACCTCTATTTCATCCTTGGCCGGTAAAACCTATCATTACCCCGATGAAAAAACTATTGACCATCCTAGCTCTGCTGGCCACCCTTCTTTTACAGGCGCAGGGCTTTCGCATTTCGGGCAAGGTGGTAGACGATGCAGATGGAACGCCAGTAACCGGTGCGGCTGTGCGGCTGATGCTGAAATCCGATAGCACCAAAGCACGCGGCACCATCACAGATGCCAATGGCAACTTTGAATTGGATATGGTGCGCAAGGGGAGCTATGTGGTTCATGTTTCGTTTCTCGGTTATTCCCCACTGGTGCAAAACCTGGAAATGCAAAACGAACCGCAGTACCTGGGCACCTTTAAAATGAAAGTAAACGCCCGGCAACTGCGGGATGTGGAAGTGACCGAAACGCAAGTGCGCGTAGAGCAAAAAGGAGACACTACGGAGTTTAATGCAGCCGCTTTTAAAACAAACCCGGATGCCACTGCGGAAGATCTGGTAAAGAAAATGCCCGGCATTACATCCGATAACGGAGTAATAAAATCGAACGGGGAGGAGCTGCGAAAGGTAACGGTAGACGGAAAAAACTTTTTTGGCGATGATGCACAACTTGCACTTAAGAATTTGCCCAGCGATGCCGTAGACCGGGTGCAGGTGTTTGACGCGCTGAGCGACCAGGGAGCTTTCAGCAGTTTTGATGATGGCAATTCTCAAAAGCAGATGAACATTGTCACCAAGAAGGGTATGAATAATGGCGTGTTTGGGAAAGTATATGCCGGCTATGGATACTTAACCGATTCGCGATACAATGCGGGCGCTACACTGAACTGGTTTAAAGGCAACAGAAGATTTTCTTTTCTGGGCATGAGCAACAATGTAAACGAACAGAATTTTTCGATTCAGGATTTAATTGGTGCCACAGGCGGTGGTGGCGGTGGTGCTATGCGCATGATGAATGCCGGGGGCGGAGGAAGAGACATGAGCAGAATGATGCAGAACTCCTCCATGGGGAACTTTTATGTGGGCAATAGCGGAGGCATATCCACCACCCACGCAGCCGGACTCAACTTTACGGATGTGTGGGGCAAGCATGTCCGGTTTACGGGGAGTTATTTCTTTAACCTATCGGACAATGTAAACGACAAAACACTCACCCGCCAATATTTTAACGCTGGCGAAGATGCTACATGCTATGCCGAAAAGAGCAGCACCAACTCGCGCAATATGAACCATCGGGTGAATATGAAGGTGGAGTATTACATTGATTCGATGAATACGCTGATAGTTACGCCCAAGTTCAGCATTCAGCAAAACCGTCAGCAAAATGAGATGGGGGCACAAAACACCCTGGGAGGCAATTCGGTTTTGAGCACTTCGCAATCGGATTATGCTGCCAAAAACATCGGTTACAATGCCACTGCCGATGTCTTTTATTCGCACAAATTCCGCAAGCCCTGGCGCACTATTTCTGCCAACTTTAATGCAGCTGTCAACAATAAAAACGGCTCCAGCAATCAGGAATCGGTGAATGTGTTTGCTGCCGATGCCGATTCGCTCTTGCTTGATCAGCAATACGAAACAGCCAATCGCAGTTATACCCTGTCGGGGAATGTATCGTATACCGAACCGGTGACCGAAAACGGAATCTTACTTTTTAGTTATACCCCTTCGTTTAATCGAAATTTTTCGGATAAAGAAACGTATAACCGCGACTGGGCTACCGATGCCTACACGCTTCGCGATACGGCTCTCTCCAATCAGTTCGAAAACGATTACATGACCCATAAAGCTGGCGTTAACTTTAAGTGGAAAGAAAAGAAAGCGGTATTCACCTTGGGGGCCAACCTTCAATATGCACAGCTGAAGGGCAGTCAGGTTTTTCCTTTTCCCTTTCAGGTCAACCAATCGTTTATTGATATGCTGCCTTCTGCCTCCTTTCAGTACAATTTTTCGGAGAGCAGTCGGTTTCGGCTGAACTACCGCACCTCTACCAATGCCCCGTCTATTCAGCAACTGCAAAGTGTGGTGGACAACAGTAATCCCCTCTTGCTTTCTACCGGTAACCCCGACCTGAAACAGAGCTTTACCCATAACGTATCTTTTCGATACAACATCAATAACCTGAAAACGCAACACAACTTTTTCATGTTCTCTTTTACCAATATCCAAACCAATTATATTGCCAATGCCACCGTTATTGCTGCCAGCGATTCGCTGGTAAACGGGGTGCTGATGCGGGCCGGTTCGCAGTTGACCTCTCCGGTGAATCTGAGTGGATATGTAACCTCCAATTTGTTTATGAATTATTCCCTGCCGCTCAAGAAGATGAAATGCAATTTGAGTTTAAATGCCGGCCTGGGATATAACCGAACTCCGGGGCTTATCAACGAGCAAAAGAACATTACGAATAATGTGACTCCTAATATGGGCATTACCCTGAGCAGCAATATCAGCGAGAAAATTGATTTTTCGCTGAGCTATAACGGTACCTACACCGTAGTAAAAAACACACTGCGCACGAATGCCGACAACAATTTCTTCAACCATTTTGCCACTGCCAAAGTAAACTGGATGTTTTGGAAAGGATTTGTGTTCAATACCTCGGTCTCCAATACCTTTTATGCCGGATTGGGCGATGGCTTTAATCAGAATATCTTTTTGTGGAATGCGGCTCTGGGCTACAAGTTTTTGAAAGACAAATCGCTGGATGTTCGGTTTAGTGTCAACGATCTGTTGAACCAGAACAATGGTATTTCCAGAACGGTGAACGAAAATTACCTGGAAGACACCCGCACCGCGGTGCTGCAGCGCTACTGTTTGCTCACGATTACCTATAACCTCAAATTCTTCCATAAAAACGGATGAGATATTGGCTGGCGTTTCTTTCGGTCTTCTTCCTTGCTGCCGGCTATGCACAATCAACGGCCTACCTGCAGGCACAGTTTTGCCAGAACCTGAACAAAGTACTGGAAAGCGGCCGTATGGAAAACTTTGAAAGCCTGCAAGGCGCTGTGGCCAAACAAAGCCCTATGCTGCAGGTGCCCGGCTATGCGGTTAAATTGCCGGGCTTTCCGGTGGTTTATGTAGATAAAGACAGCCGGTTTGTAGGCAAAACCCTGCTCAATATGGATTCGGTATCTGCCCGGCTAAAACTGCAGGAACTGCAAGGTTTTGCAGGTCACTGTCTGGATTCTGTGCTATGGACCACCTGGACCGAAAAGCCCGGCAACGATTCCACCACGCTTTTCTTCAACGAGGAAACCGTGCTGCGCACCACCTCGCGCGAGTTTATCCTGGATTTGGCGATCGTGCATGCCACCGAAAAAGTGCGTAGCATACACCTCTATATCCGCAGAAAGTAAAAGGCGGTTTTTCATTTCTTACTTCCGTCTGTGCGGTTATATTTGCGCTCCCTTTAAAAACACACCGCCCATGTTACTGACTACCGATGTCAAGATATTTACAGGCAGAGCGACTAAGTATCTGGCCGAAGATATTGCCGATCATTACGGTCAGTCGCTGGGCAAAATGGACGTTCTTCAATTTAGTGATGGTGAATTTCAGCCCGAAATCAAAGAATCGGTGCGGGGTTCCTTTGTGTTTATTATCCAAAGCACCAATCCTCCGGGCGATAACCTGATGGAACTGCTCATGATGATTGATGCAGCCAAGCGCGCTTCGGCTGATTATATCACAGCAGTTATTCCTTACTTTGGATATGCCCGCCAGGACCGCAAAGACCGCCCCCGGGTGGGTATTGCTGCCAAGCTGGTAGCCAATCTGCTTACGGCAGCCGGAGCCGACCGCGTGATGACCATGGACCTGCATGCCGGTCAGATTCAGGGCTTCTTCGACATTCCTTTAGATCACCTCAATGCATCGGCTATTTTTCTGCCGTATATCCAAAAGCAAAAATGGGATAATCTCTGCTTTGCCTCGCCCGATGTGGGCAGCGTGAAAAGAGCCCGTATTTATGCACAGCAGTTTAATGCCAATATGGTCATCTGCGATAAATACCGCAAAAAAGCCAATGAGATAGCCGAGATGACTTTGATAGGTAATGTGAAAGACCAAAACGTGATTCTGGTAGATGATATGATAGACACCGGAGGCACGCTTTGCAATGCAGCCGATCTGTTGCTGAAAAACGGAGCCAAGAGCGTGCGGGCTATCTGCACCCATGCCGTATTATCGGGCAAGGCCTACGAGAATATTGACAAAAGCCGCTTGAGCGAACTGATTGTCACGAACTCGCTGCCCCTGAAAAACAAATCAAAGAAGATTAAGCAGCTGAGTGTGGCCAAGTTGTTTGCCCAGGCCATACGCAATACACACGAACATAAATCCATCAACTCGCTGTTTTTAACGCAGAGCGTTTAAACCACAGCGAAACCGATAAAGACTTTTTTTAATCACAAAATCCAAATTCAAAAAATGGAAACAATCGCAATCAACGGCACGCCAAGAACCGAACTCGGCAAGAAGGCTACACGTGCCCTGCGCAAGGCAGGTAATGTACCTTGCAACCTGTACGGAGGAAAAGAAACCCTCAATTTCTACGCTCCCGTATCAGCTTTTAAGAAATTGATTTACACCCCGGAGTTTCGCCTGGCCGAAATTTCATTGGGTGGCAAAACCTACAAGGCTATTCTGAAAGAATCGCAGTTTGAGCCCGTGAAAGATGTTTTGTTGCATATCGACTTTCAGGAGCTGGTAGACAACGTAAAAGTAAAAGTGAATGTTCCGCTGCATTTGTCCGGCACTCCTAAGGGCGTGGCAAACGGAGGAAAGCTGGAGCAGGTACTCAAGCGCGTATCTATCATCGCCTTGCCAAAAGATTTGCCTTCGCACATTACAGTAGATGTATCGGCTATGGATAATGGCGACATTAAGCGCCTGCGCGATATCAGTGTGCCGGGGGTTACCTTCCTGTTGGCAGACTCTAACCCGCTGGCGCGCGTAAACGTGCCACGCCAGGTAAAAGAAGATGCTGCTGCCGCTGCTGCACCCGCTGCCGCACCTGCTGCTGCCGCACCTGCTGCCGATGCCAAGAAAGACGACAAGAAGAAGTAATCTTTCCTGCATCCTATTTCAACGCCTCTGCTACCGCAGGGGCGTTTTTGTTTTATATGTCGCTGAGCAAAGGGGCGATACCGGATATGAAAGCTGTAATGGAGAAGTGTTCCATCGCCTTGGCAAGGTAGAGCATCTTTTCGTATTATTGTAAAAATGGTTTGAAATGACAACTAGAGACATCATCATGGATACATTGAAGGCTCACAAACAGGAGCTTTCTTTATACGGAATTCGTCAGGTTGGATTGTTTGGGTCTTATTTGAGGGGGGAGCAGAATAGTAAGAGTGATATTGATTTACTCGTTGACTTTGAACCTGAAAATGAAAACTTTGACAACTACATGGCGGTTTACGACATTTTTGAGCGACTGTTCATCAATAATAAGGTAGAAGTGGTTACCAAGAACGGACTGAGTCCTTACATTGGACCGAAAATCCTAAAAGAGGTTGAGTATGTCTAAAGAGCCTGTTGACCATCTCAGACACATTTTAGACGAGTGTAATTATATCCTTTCTGTCTCTGTTCACCTCTCGAAAGAAGAATTCGTTAAGGACGACACACTAAAAAGAGCTATTGCCAGAAGTCTTGAAATAATAGGGGAAGCCACAAAGAAGGTTCCGGCTGACTTTAAATACAAATGGAATACCATACAATGGAAAAACATGGCGGGCATGCGTGACAGGCTAATTCACGACTACCATGGTGTCAATTACACTATTGTTTGGGATGTTGTAAAAAATAAAATTCCGGAGCTGCAAAAGCAAATAGCGGAAGTGCTCAAAAATGAATCCCCTGCATCTGATTTATAACTATTCCGCTCTTCCATCTACGGAACATCATTAACCCTCACAAAAGCAACTAAGACCACCCGGCAAGGCAGCGGAAAAACCGACCATGCTGACTCTAAAGGCCCCAAAACCAAATCAGCAATGGTAGCAAACACGTTTGGTACGCTGGCACACCATGTTTGGTACGG
>CAYQRR010000105.1:0-7868 GCA_964419635.1 uncultured Chitinophaga sp.
TCCATCACCAAAATCCCACAACCAGCTGCTAGCAAAGTTGGACGTGTCGTTAAACTGTACACTGATACTGTTACAAGCATTTTGTGTCGAAGCAAAAAAGCCGGCATCTACGTCTGTTATCAATACTTGAACCGTATCGGAGCGTTGGCAATTCAAGGTATCGCTAATCGTTAATACCACATCGTACAGCCCATTAAACATAACCTGTGTGGGATTTGGTAAGGTTGATGAGCCAGCACCATCAAAATTCCAGTTATAGGACAAAGGGCCATTAGAGGAAGAAGCGTTAGAAATAAAATTAACCACCTGCGGTGAAGTACATGACTGTGTCGGGTTGGCAGTGATGGAATTTAATGTGGGATAGTTGCCAATGACCACGTAGTTATCTTTGATTAAACTTGACTGACATCCGTTACTATCTAGTGTAACTAAAGTAATGTCAAAGACTCCTGTGTTAGCAAAACAATGATTGACGTTATAGCCCTGCTGTGGAAGAGCACCATCTCCAAAATCCCATATGTATTGTAAAACTGGACTTTCGCCCGGTATGGTTAGGTTCGTGAAGTTTACATTGTGGCAAGGTTGAATACAGCCATATCGGTTTGCGGCTGTAAAATCAGGCGCGGCTGGCACAAAAACTCTGATTTGTAAAAAACAGGAGTCGGTGGAGGCACCGTTGCTCACAACATGTTTTACGTTATAAATACCTCCGTTAATGAAAGTAGCTGTGGGATTTTGTGTGGTGGAGGTATTTCCGTTATCAAAATCCCAACTATGTGTTGTAGGGCTGCCGGTGCTTAAGTCCTGAAAATTGACCACTAATGGCGGGCAGCCAAATAAAGTAGAAGACGAGAAAAAACACTGCACCTGCTGTGCATGAGTTGATACCGTAAAAAAAAATGAAAGAATAAAAAGAGTCGTATTTCTAATATTCACAGGAGTAAATGCGTTTTAAATCAGATGCAACTAGACCGTGCAAGTGTTGCATGGCTGGTGTATAATTCAATATGTTAAACTGAAATGTATGAGAAAAAGTTTCGTGTTCAAAAAAAGTGGATGGTTTATTTTACAATTCCCGCGATTAAAGCACTTTAGGTTTAAAAATTCAACTTTAACAAAAACTTATTTTTCATACTCTCGTGGTAGATTACTGTTTCTGAACTTTTGACAAGATGATGTGTTTAGATGCAGAATATAGGTTTATTCCTTTTAACTAATAGCACTTAAGTGGCCCAATATTCCATTAAAGAAGTAGAAACCTTATCGGGCGTCAAAGCGCACACATTGCGTATTTGGGAGCAGCGGTATGACTTCCTTAAACCACATCGCACGGATACCAACATACGATATTACTCCGATGACCAGCTGAGGATGTTGCTCAATATCAGCATGTTAAACAGAGAGGGGTTCCGAATTTCGAAAATAGCCGAAATGACCCGCGAACAGTTGGGCCAAGAGGTGATGAAGATTGCGGACACTACCAATCACGCAGATCATCTTCTGGACCAGTTGACCCAAGCTATGCTGGACTTTAATGAACATCGTTTTGAAAGAACACTTTCGCAGGCTATCATGAAAATTGGGTTTGAAGCTGCTTTCAACAACCTTGTTTTTCCTTTCATGATTAGAACAGGAGTGCTTTGGGCAGCAGGATCCATACGGCCGGCACAAGAACACTTTATAACCAATCTCATAAGAAGAAAGCTATCTGTAGCAATTGACAACCAATTTGTGGAACCCAACGAAAACAGTAAGCGTTATGTGCTGTTTTTACCAGAAGGTGAAACCCATGAATTGTTGCTGCTTTTTACAGAGTTTTTACTTCGTCAGAAAAACCATCATGTGGCCTACCTGGGTAGCTCATTGCCCTTTGAAGACATTAGCTACATTAATGAACACTTCAAGCCTGATTATCTAATTACGTTTATCACTGTTCCGCTACATAGCGGAAATGTGAAGGAATATGTATCCAATTTATCTGCATCGTTTCCGGCAATCGATATTCTAATCGGTGGAAGCCAGATAGAACCCCTAATCGGGCTTTTACCTTACAACGTGAAACCGTTAACTGGTATCGAAAGTTTGGTAAAATATACCCAATAAGCCATTTAAATCTTGTATTTGATAAAAAATCCGCCTTTGTGGCGGATTTTTTTGTGTAAAAATTAACCTATTAAGTTCAACAATATCAATTACTTACAATTGCAATTCTAAATATTGTTTAATTTTTACCACGTTTTATTAAACACTATTTGGAAATATGAAGAAGTTAAAACTATATTTGTTTAAGATTTCACAAATAACATTAAACAAAAAAAAGCAATATCATGGCTACTACACTAAACTTTGGCACCGACATTATGCAGTATGAGCAACTCTTACGTCCATTTGCATTTAATCTCACGCACAGTAAAGAAGCAACAGAAGATTTGTTGCAGGACACATTCTACCGGGCAATTATGAATCAGGACAAATTCTCGGAAGGCACCAACATTAAAGCCTGGTTATTCACCATTATGCGCAACATCTTTATTAACAACTACAGACGAAGCAAAAAAAGTAACACCATTACAGATACATCTGAGAATCAATACTTGCTGAACAGCACCTACAAAACGGAAAGCAACGGTAGCGAGCGAAATTTTTTGGCTGAAGATATTTCCAAAGCAATGGAAGAAGTAAGTAAAGACTTTACGGAGCCTTTCATGATGTATTTCAATGGCTATCACTACCAGGAAATTGCAGAACATCTTAATCTGCCCCTGGGAACTGTAAAAAGCAGAATCTTTTTTGCCAGAAAGGAACTACAATCCAAACTCAAATCTATGGGTGTTAAAAATTCATCCTACAACAATTAGACTTTCTGCGCACAAGACCAAAAGGCGGTGTAGTGTTTTGGATTTGCTATTCCTTCGAAGCAAAATAGGAGTGCAACAAAACGCTCAACATGATAATGAATGAACCAACAAAAAACCATTTGTTAAGTTGATCGTTCTCTCCGAAAAACAAAAAAGCCAATGCTATGCCGTACACCGGCTCCAGGTTAATAGCCAGATTCAATGTAAATGCCGATAAATGCTTAAGTGCATTAAGTGAAAGTATTAGAGTGACATGCGTGCACACTACAGCTAACACCACTAATAGCATCCAATCTTGTAAGGAAGGATACAAAATCGAAGGCTTTAGGTAGTGAATGTAAACCGGCAAAAAAACAGTCAATGAAATCAATCCGGATGCGATTTCATAAAATGAAACAACGCTACTTTTTATCTCATGCACTAAGTCTTTATTCAAGATATTAAAGAAGGCTCCTATAAACGAAGCCAATAAGGCTAAGACTATACCAACGGTGTAGGAGTTTTCATCAGAGTAAAAAATGAGTCCAATACCTGCCAAAGCCATAAAACTGTAAAGCAGCTCTGCTTTGTTAAATTTTTTGGGAGTTATGAGTGGCTCCAAAAGTGCAGTGAACAAAGTAGTGGAAGCGAAAAGACTAAGCGTTACGCTGACGTTAGAGTACTTAACAGCGCCATAAAAGAAAAGCCAGTGCACCATCAGCAGTGTTCCCACCACAAACAGTTTTTGCAATTGTGTAGTCGACACACGTAAACTGGTTTTTGTAAACTTGATATACAACAACAGCGAAGCAGTTACCAGCATCATACGGTACCACACCAACATTCCTTCACTCAGTGCAATCATTTTGCCCAACACTCCCGTAAATCCCCACAAAAGGATAGATAGGTGCATTTGAATATGCGCCTTGGTAATGTCTGATTGTGCATGATACTTATTAATCAAGCGATGTAAGGTTTAGGTGGTAATAATAATAATGCATTCGCTATGTGTGGACTAGCCAAAACCCACCGGGCCTAGTGCACAGAAAGTTTAAATTGCGCTTTTTAGAGAGTTAATATGCCAAAAGTTGAGATATACACAGATGGTTCTGCACGTGGTAATCCGGGGCCGGGTGGCTACGGTGCTATACTCCGGTATGGACATCATGAAAAAGAACTTTCGCAGGGTTACAGGTTAACCACCAATAACCGTATGGAGTTGTTGGCTGTTATTGTAGCATTAGAGACACTCACACGCGAAAAACTGGACATTGATATTTACTCCGATTCTAAATATGTGGTGGAAGCAGTAGAGCAGCGGTGGGTATTTGGTTGGGAAAAGAAAGGATTTGCCAAAAAGAAAAATCCCGATTTATGGAGGCGTTTTTTAGCTGTTTATCGAAAACATCACATTAAATTTCACTGGATTAAAGGCCACAATAATCATCCCATGAACGAGCGATGCGATGTATTGGCTACTTCCGCAGCGGATAGCAAAAACCTGCTAATAGACAGCGAGTTTGAAAAAATGAAGCAAGAGGAGTCCGGTTTGGAGTAGAATTAGAGGTTGGTCGCAAAAAGCAATTCCAAATTGCTGTGCTTTAGATGGAACAGATTGGCGAGATGCTCATTGGTCAAGTTGCCTTTGTATATGTAAATTCCACTGCGAATTCCTTTGTCTTGAAAAACTAAACCCTTGATACCATTCATCTCGCCACTTTTCAGCAAAATGGGAGTGAGGATATTGGAAAATGCATAAGACGCAGTGCGCGATACCCGGGATGGAATATTGGGCACACAATAGTGGGTGACATCGTATTTCCGGAACGTAGGTTCAGCATGCGAGGTCATTTCAGATGTTTCGAAACAACCACCCTGATCAATGCTTACATCAATTAACACACTACCAGACTTCATTTTTGCCACCATTTCTTCGGTCACAATAACCGGGGTGCGTCCCTGTTTGCTATGTATGGCTCCAATAGTGACGTCTGCGCTCTGCAGTTCCTGTTCCAAAATCTGTGGCGACAGCGTAGAGGTAAAAACACGTTGGTGAATCTTCTCCTGTAAGCGCTGCATTTTGTATACGTTATTATCAAATACCGAAACTATGGCGCCCAGCCCAATAGCTGCACGTGCAGCGAAAGTGCCTACCACACCTGCACCCAATATAACCACTTTGGCAGGAGGCACACCGGAGATACCACCCAACAAAATTCCTTTTCCGTTATTAGCATTGCTCAAATATTCGGCAGCTAATAGAATCACACTATTGCCGGCAATTTCGCTCATGGCACGCACAAAAGGAAATCGGCCGGCCTCGTCATTTGTATACTCGAAAGCAAGCGCTGTAATTTTCTTTTTCATCAACTTTTGAACGTATTCTTTAGTGAGCGTGGGCAAATGAATTGGAGAAATAAGCGTTTGATTCATCTGCATCATCTCAATCTCCTCCAACTCCGGAGGGGCTATTTTAATGATGATATCGGCCTTAAAAACTTCTTCAGTATTGGCGGTCACCTCTGCGCCTGCTTCAGAATAATCGTTATCGGCAAAGTGGGAATCTTTACCTGCTCCACGCTCTATCACAATTCTGTGACCATTGGCAACCAACGTACGCACCGACTCCGGAGTGAGGCCAATTCTATGTTCCTGAAATTTCCGTTCCTTCGGTATACCAATATAAAGTTTTGCTTTCCCGGTGGCGGTAAGTGTAGGACTCTCCATTGGCTGCAAGCCTAACTTGGATACAATTCCTTCAAATTCTTTATTCTTTTCAGCCATAATGCGATTCAGAGTTTGGGTTCCGTAAAGATAGATACATTCCTCACTTCGCCATCCGTTTTTATGTGTATGTGCACAGCATCAGGCGGCAAAAGACTATTTATGATTTCGGGCCACTCCACAAAACAATAGTTCGCCCCATCAATATATTCTTCTACCCCCATAGCGAGCGCCTCCTCCGTATTTTTTAGCCGATATAAATCAAGATGAAAAATAGTGCCCGATTGGCTCCAATATTCATTGGCAATGGCATAGGTAGGGCTGGAAAAATGATCGGCCGAACCGAGTTGCCGGCAAAGTTCCTTGATAAGCGTTGTTTTACCGGAACCCATTTCACCATCCAATAGAAAGAGCTTTCTACCCTGCGAAAAATCAAGGATGGCTTTCGCCAAAGCAGGCAACTGATCCATACCAAGAAGAGACATTTCTATCTGTTTCACATTAACAAATATAGTTGGTGTGGTTTGTATGTCGTAGATAATCTTTCCAACCCTGAAAATTGCTCTCAACTCTTTTCGCATATTCGCAGCATGGCTGAATTTCGCTGGAATCCTTTACTGGACACTTACACGATGGTAGCTACCAACCGGCAGCACCGACCTCACTTACCGAAAGATTACTGCCCGTTTTGTCCTTCGCAAAATAAAAGCATGCCGAAGTATGATGTGTTGGCTTACGACAATGACTTCCCGGCTATGTCGCTTGTGCCGGATGCGATAAGTGCTGTGAATGGAAATGGCATTTTCCGAAATAAACCTGCCGTTGGGAAATGCGAGGTAATCTTGTATTCTCCGGAACATCACAAGAGTATTTACCAGTTGAGTGATGACCATCTATTAAAAATAGCGGAGATGTGGGCTCACCGTTATACTGAATTAAAAAAAGACAAACGCATCAAGTATATTTTTGAATTTGAAAACAGAGGAGAAGAAGTAGGAGTTACGATACCACACCCCCACGGACAATTGTATGCTTACTCTTTTATACCACCAAAAGTTAAAGAGGAGCTTAAAAACGCCAAAGCCTACTACACGAAAAATGGCCGCAATCTATTTTCAGATTTAAACAGCGCTGAAAAAAAACATAAAGAACGGGTAGTGTTTGAAAACAAAAATTTCATGGCCTATATCCCGTATTTCACCGATTATCCTTTCGGTGTGTTTATCGTCAACAAAAAACAGAAGGGCAACATCACGCTCTTCAACAAAAACGAGAAAAAGGATCTAATGCAGGCTATTCAAAAAGTAACGGCTGCATTTGACAAGGTTTTTGATAGACCTTTTCCATACATGATGTGCCTTCACCAAACACCTGTAAATGATATTCGGTACCAGGACGCGGAGTTATACTATACTTTCCATGTAGAATTCTATACGCCCTTGCGTGCCAAGGACAAGATAAAATGGTATGCAGGCAGCGAAATGGGCGCAGGCGTAGCGGCCAACCCATTGGATGTGGATACTTGTGCAGAGATTCTACGTAGTAAAATAGAGCAGATATGAAAAGATTCTTTGCCCCAGGAAGAGTGAATCTTATTGGCGAACATTTGGATTACAATGGAGGATTAGTGCTACCCGTATGCATTGACCTGGGCATCACCCTTACTGTGCACGAGCGATCCGATGGCATCGTAACACTCCAAAGTAAATCACATCCACTCACTAAAGAAATCTCGGCAGAGGACACTCAGGAATATAACAACCTAAATGGCTGGACTAATTATCCCTTAGGTGTTATACAGCATTTGAAGGAGGAGGGATATAGCATTAACGGATGTGATTTATTTTTCGAGAGCACCTTACCGGAAAGCAGCGGCCTTTCATCGTCAGCAGCATTGGAAATCGTAACAACCTTTGCACTGCTAGAGATACAGCAAGTAAAGTTAGATTCGGTTTGGCTGGCAAACTTTTGTAAACTGGTAGAAAACAATTTCATTGGCGTGCAATGTGGCATCATGGATCAATATGCCATTGCACTAGGTCGGCAAGACCAATCGCTCTTGATTAATTGTGCAAACTTATCACACACCTACATACCGTTTGAATTGGGAGATTACAGGTTACTAATTATGAACTCTAAAAAACCAAGAGCTCTGATTCATTCAAAATACAATGAGCGAAAGCGAGAATGTGAAGAGGCTCTCAAGATTATCCAAAACGCAAACCATGATATCCATTTTTTGTGCGAAGCAGACCCTGTTTTGACAGACCTCATTGCTGATGAGGTTATCCGAAAACGAGCCCGTCA